>JASFVD010000008.1:0-15838 GCA_050050015.1 Anaerolineae bacterium
AAGGAGAAGCTTATCGGCTCGTACTCCCGCGGTCTCTCGATTCGATCCAGCCGCTCAAGACGTCTCCGGCGGCCCTTTGCCTGGTTGCTCCGCTGCCCCGCAATGTTCCGCCGAATGAACTCCTCTGTCTCAGCGATGACTTCCTGCTGCCGCTCGTACAAGACCTGCTGACGGGCGATGCGCTCGGCTCGCTGGGCGGCATAGTCGCTGTACGCTCCTCGATAGGTCTCCAGGTGTCCCCAGGCGAGCTCCCACACTTGACCGACAGTGGCGTCCAGGAATGCACGGTCGTGCGCCACGACCAACACGGCTCCTCCCCAAGATGCCAGGTACCCCTCCAACCACTCAAGGCCTGCCAGATCTAGGTGGTTGGTCGGCTCATCCAGGAGCAGTAGATCAGGCTCCTGCAGCAGGAGGCGAGCCAGGAGAGCACGCGTCTTCTGACCGCCACTAAGCTGCCCCACAGGCCGCTCGAAATCGTCCTCGGTGAATCCGAGCCCGGTCAGGACCTGTCCAATGCGATGCTCGTACGCGTAGCCGCCGGCCCTTTCGAATGCCTCCAACGTTCGACCATACTGCTGCAGAGCCTCGTCTCTGCGACAGGGGTCCGCCATAGCGGCCTCCAGGCGCTCAAGCCTGGCGGATTGTTCCAGGACGTCGGCAAACACGTCCAACATCGACGCCCATAGCGTGCTTCCATCATCGAAGTTCGAATCGGCCTGCTGAGGCAGATAGGCAATCTGGGAGTTACGAGCGCGGTGTACGACCCCGGCGCCCGGAACCTCGAGGCCTGCGATCAAACGCAGGAGCGTCGTCTTACCCGAGCCGTTGGGGCCTACGAGGGCAATCTTCGCCCGACGTGGGATGGAGAATGAGAGGTCCCCGAACACATCCTGGGCACCGTAGGACTTGGCAACGTTACTGGCAGATACAAGAGACATAGGCCTGGGTTTCGTGAACGCGCGAGGTGTCCGCCCAAAAGAACTGGCTCACCTGGAATGAACAGTGCGAACAGGGCACGAGCGCCACAGCCGGACAGCCCTGGATTCATCCTACGTCCACCAGCATCTCCCAGAGCAGGGCACACGCTCGAGGATTCCTCCCCACTCTTCTGGAGGATCGAACTCCTGCTGACTTGCCACCCGAGATTCTAGCACACCAGTAAACGACGTCAAGCCCCGCTAATGCGGGGCTCGTCAGGAATTCTGTTCGCCGAGGGGTGCCGGCTCAGACTGTAGCAGGATGCTGTGAGGTTCGCCGACCAGGATACCGAAAGTCTCAGGGCGTGCCGACGATCATCGATCGAGCTTCGTCAAGGCTTCCATTACATCCTCTAGCAGTTCCTCTTGATCCAGCACACCTTTGTGGACCAGGGCATCCACCCGTTCGGTGAGTCGGTGGCGATCCTCGCCTGGCAGATCCTTGGCCGTGACGACGATCACAGGAATCGACCGGGTCATCTCACTCGTCTTTATCGACTCGATTACAGCGAACCCATCGACTTCTGGCATCATGAGGTCCAGGATAATGACATCCGGGCGCATTTCCTCGGTCAGTGCAATGGCTTCCTGACCTCCAGCGGCCTCCGTCACTCGGAACCCATCGTGGCTCTCGAGCATACGCCGTAGCAGCTGCCTGTCCTCCAGCTGATCATCGACAACGAGAATCCGGGGGTTCTCGGAGTCGCTGTTCAGCCGGTCTAACGCCTTTGCCAGATCCTGCTCCATGATGGGCTTGACCAGGTAATCGGTCGCTCCGAGGCTCAGTCCCTTCTTCTTCTCGCTCACAATACTGCAGATGATGACGGGTACCTCACTGGTTTCCGGATCGTCCCTCAGCTCTCGAATCACGTCCCAGCCGTTCTTTCCGGGCATCATCACGTCCAGTGTAATGGCGTAGGGCCTCAACTGCTTCGCCAGGTCGAGCGCCCGGCTCGAGTCGGTCAACCCAAACACCCGGTAGCCGCGCTGGTTGAGATAGCGACGGTAGAGATTGATGACACCTGTGTCATCGTCCACGCACAAGACGGTCGGACGCGATTCGTCTTCGCTCGGACCCTCTGGGGGCAAGAGCGCAGCGTCTACGTCCGCCGCCTCCATATCCTCAGCCACAGACGCGGGTCCCTCGATGGGCAAAGTAAAGTAGAACGTAGAGCCCTCCCCTAGCTCAGTCTCAACGCCCATCTGCCCACCGTGGAGTTGAACGAATGAGTGGCTGATGGTGAGACCCAACCCGGTCCCGCCGTGTTCACGAGTCGTTGAAGCGTCGACCTGTGTGAATGGCTCAAAGATCTCCTCTACCTTCTCCTCGGCGATGCCTGGTCCTGTATCCCTCACGGAGATAATCACTTCCCCACCGTCAACCTCGGCCTCTATGCGGATGAATCCCTCCTCCGTGAACTTCGCTGCGTTGGAGACGAGGTTCAGGAGAACCTGGCGGACGCGACGCTCGTCAGCAATGATAACAGGGAGGTCTGCGGGAAGAGACTGCTGCAGGTCAATGGGCTTCCCCTTCACCAAGGCAACCGCCGTCGACGTCACGCCACTCACGATCTCCTCTAGGTCCACCCTTTCGAAATCGAGCTCCATCTTGCCAGCCTCGATCTTTGACACGTCCAGGATGTCATTGATGAGACCCAGCAGGTGCTGACCACTATTGTAGATTGCCTCCAGGTCTTGGCGCTGGCGCTCGGTAATCGGACCATCAATCCCCTTGAGCACGACGCGAGAAAAGCCGATGATCGAATTGAGAGGCGTGCGAAGCTCGTGAGACATATTGGCCAGGAACTGACTCTTGAGCCTGTCCACCTCGCGAAGGCGCTCGGCCGTCTCAACCGCCTCCTCGTACAGCCGTGCACTCTCCAAAGCAATGGCCGTCTGGGTGGCCACCGACGTGAGCAATTCCAGATCGTGTTCGTCGTAAGCAACCTCCGATGTGTGGCTCTTGACCGCCATCACTCCAAGGACCTCTCCACTAACCAACATCGGGACACCCAGCCACGAGTGAGTTGTTTCCCTCATCGCTTCGACTCCGTACTCTGCGAGCCGTTCCATCACGTTTTCCTCAATGAGAATGGGCCTGCCAGTTCTCACGATGTGGCCAACAAGCCCTTCGTCACCAGGGAATTCTGTGATGTCGCGATCAGCCCCAGCCGCTCCGGCGTGGAAGCAAAGAACGATTTCCTCCTGCTCTGAATTGTAAAGGGCGACGAAGAAGTTCTCAGCGTCCATCAGCTGTGACGCTCCCCGATGGGCCTCCGCCAGCACCTGGTCCACCTCAAGATGAGCTGCAAGAGCTTGACCGAGGTCACTTAGAATGGACTGCTCCTCAGCGCGCGTACGTGCCTCGTCGAATAGACGAGCACTCTCCAGAGCCTGCCCAGCCTCCTCTACCACGGCCTGGGCCAGGTTCTCCTCCTGCTGAGTGGGCGCCCGATCTGGCAAGTTCAGATCCAGTTCTCCCACCGTTTCCCCGCGGATCTGAATCGGCAGCTTCAGCTGGGAGTCATCGGTGCTCGCTGCGTCCTCACGAGGTAGCACGTCCACGCCATCATACGCGTAGCCCCATCTGCCCCGGTTCCTCAGGATCTTCTGCCAGCCTTGACGACTCTGCCGACGTAGCAACGCGTCGATCTCCCGGACTCGGGCGCTGGCCTCCTCCAAGAGCCTCGCGTTCTCTATGGCGAGCGCAAGCTGGTCCGCCATGGCCTGCAGGACCTCCACGTCCTCATCCGTGAAGGCCCCAGATTCGGTGGACTGCACATCGAGCACTCCAAGGACCTCCCTGCGCACTCGAAGTGGCAGCGCCATCTCTGAGCGCGTCCGCGGGAGGTCTGGGTTGTCGAAGAAAGTGGCATCTGCTCCGACGTCCAGGGCAGTCCGAGGCTCCGCCGTCATCGCGACATGGCCCACGATCCCTACTTCCCCAACTTTCAGCCGGTGTCCCCTGGACAGCATTCGCTCTCCACCCTCGGACGACGCGGCCTTCAGAACGGCATACTCTCCTGCCTCGTCCAGGAGGAATATGCCGGCATGGTAGAAGCCAAACCGATCCGAGATGAGGTCGACAGTCTGATCAAGCAGCTGATCCACGTCGCGGATGCCTGAGGCCTTTCGGGACACGTAGGCGGAAGCCTCAAGCTGCGTTGTCTTCTGGCGGAGGTCCCGCGTGCGAGCGGCTACCTTTGCCTCGAGCTCCCTGTACAGTTCCCTTAGCTCACCCAACATACTTCCAAAAGCGTCCGCCAATACCCCTACCTCATCAGTTGTCGCTCGAGGCAAAGAGACATCCCACTGGCCGGCGCCGATCTTCTCGGCCACTAGCGCGATCTCTCGGATAGGGTGAGTCAGACGCTGAGCGATGAATAGACCAACTGCAGCAACGACGGCGAGTATCGCTGCACCGAGGGGCAGGAACCACCCCAGCACCATAGAACGGGTGGAGCGCGACAGATCCGACTCTAACGTTGATAGCGCCCGAAGCACGGCTTTGGTCTCCACCACATTCGCGAGGCTCCAGCCCGTGGCCTCCAGTGGAGCATAGGCCACGTACATCTCTCGTCCGCCAGCCGTCAGTGTTTCGAGACCACTCGAGCCTTCCATCATCTTGGTCAGCACTGGTGCGAACCCGGTCTCACTTCCAGTCAGGTCCGCTCCTGCCTCTTCTTCGCCGGGATCTCGCCCCAGGATGTCCCGAAACCCTTCCTCCGGCAGAGCAATGGCACGGCCCTGATCATCGATCAGGAAGCCATAGCCAGCGCCCAGGAGGCGCGTCTCTTTCACACTGGCAGCCACATCCTTCAAGGTAACGTCCACGCCAACTGCCCCTACGAACTGGTCGTCGGCGTAGACGGGCGCAGCTGCCGTCACCATCAGGCCCTTGCCTGTGGCATCAGCGTAGACGGATGACCAGACCACGTCTCGGCTGGGATTGTTTGCGGGAGCAGCGCTGACGTACCAGGGACGCTCGGTCACAGTGAAGTCGGGCGGAACCACACTCCCAAGACTGATGTTCGGGAAGTACTGGGTGGTCTCGTACTCGGTCCCCAGGTAGACGGCTACCGTATTGGGGTCCCCTTCGTACGTGGGAGCGAATACCAGGTCCAAGTAGGCGCCAAGTTCAAGCGCCGTCTTGATGTCCTCGTCGATTTCCACAAAACGAGGCACAAAAGCGCTGCTGACATCCTCCTCCCCGTTCATGTATTGTCCATCAGAAGCCACGAACATGTGATCCTCGGCTCGCCAGTAATTCCCGTCCGCAAAGGTATCTCTCTTCTCGAATATCCGACCGGCATACTGAGCCATCTCGCGGGCATCGTGCGCCACGCTCGCCAGAACGAGATCATTCTTCTGCACGTCACCGGCAGTCACCTGGCGGAGGTACTCCTTCGCTTGGGACCGCAAAGCTTCAGCACTTGTCTGCTGAGCGCTTCGACCGATGCGCTGCACCGAGCCAACGCCCAAGTACCCCACGGCGACCACAGCGACGATTGTCAGCCCCAGCAGTAGAATAAGGATCCGCGACCGAATGCTCGGACGTCTACCGCTCCCGGGACGACGTTCTGCTGCGTCAGTTCGAGCCTTTGAAGGAACCACTGCCTATTCCTCCCCCATCTTGGCCGAAGCGCCGCGGCCCGGAGGAGTGCCTCCATTGCCGCCCTCCAAGGATGGCCTCATCTCCACGCTCGCCATCTCCGCGCCAAGCGCGCGACCGAGTTCCCGCACGGTGGTCCTGAGAATTGTGTCTGGGTCGAGGGAAGCCCGGAGTTGACTCGTAATATCGGCGACCATCTCCTCACGGACGGCGCGGGTTTGCGTCTCGCGATAGAGTCGAGCGCTCTCCAGAGAGACCGCCATCTGCTCGACCAGGGATTCCAAGGTCTCAATCTCCTCGTCCGTCCACGGCCCGGCCTCCGCCGGCTTGTACGTGTCTAGCACGCCAATCACCCTTCCCGCGACGGTGATCGGCACGGCCAGCGGCCTCCCTCCAGATCTGGCTGCGCCACCATCGTCGCCAGCCGCGTTCCCTTCCTCGAACACGACGCTCCTGCCAGCTCGGACGGCTTCCTCCATCTCCGGCCGCCATACACCTTCGACCCGCATCACCCCTCGCTCATCACTATGATAGCCCACATCGAGCTCGGACTGTAGGAGATCGGCCCACGCCTCCCGGCTCCGCTCATCCGATGCTCGGCGCGCAGCCTTGAGCGCCTCTCCAGCCTCGGCGAAGAGGTAGGCGTTGTCGAGCGCCACGGCAACCTGATCAGCCAGCGTCTGGAGCACCTTGACCGTGTCATCATCAAAGGCGGCGCCCTCCTCACTCTGAACCGTAATGGCACCAAACCTGCGTCCCCGCGACTGAAGCGGAAGCGCGGCCTCAGAACGGGTCTTCGGTAGGAGTGGGTTGTCGAAGCGGACCGCCTCCTCACCAACGTCCAGGGCAACCCGTGCCTCGCGACGGGCGATGCACTGACCAATCATCGAGTCGCCTCCCACCATGAGCCGGTGTCCTTGCGCCTGCATCTTTCGGCCTGCGGCTCCAGTGCCAGCCCGCAGCTCCGCCCACCCCCCCGTATCGTCGAGGAGGAAGAGCCCCACGTAGTAGAGATCAAACCGATCCTGAACCAGGTTAACGACGGTGTGGATGAGATCCTCGGCATCGAGCACCGTCGATGCGACGTGCCCGACTTCGGCGGATGCCTCCAAGTGAGCCGAGCGAGTCTTTAGTTCCCGCGTACGCTCCGCCACACGCTCTTCCAGCTGGCCGATCAGACCCCGCAGCCGTGCCGTCATCGTGTTGAACGCGTTGGCCATGGTACCGATTTCGTCCTGCCGCTCGACCAGGGCCGTGCGTTCAAGCTCGCCGCCTGCGATATCGGAGGCCACCTCGGCAAGTTCACTCAGGGGACCACCAATGTCCCGAGCGATCGAGAGTGAGATGCTCCCGGCGATCACCACAGACACGAGGGCAATGCCCGCATTGAGTGCCGCTGTCCTGTTGACCGCCCTGAAAGCCTCAGCCCTGCTCTGCTCGGCCACAAGCACGGCGTTCAGATCAGGCAGCCGACGATAGACTCCGATAACAGACCTGCCCTCATAGTTGACGTACGTGCCGGCTCCATCCTCCTCCTCTTCCAAAGCCTTCTGGACGCCCTTCGTCTCCACTCTCGTCCCGGCCTCGCCGAAGCGAGAGTTGGTCAGCATCCGGAAATCCTCTCCAACCATATACGCCTCGCCCGTATTGCCCAGGTTCGCCTGCTCGCGCATGCGCATCAGTTTGTCCAAGGTCGAGCCGTCCACACGCCCGGCTAGCACGCCCAGAAGGCTCCCATACTCGCCAAGGACGGGACGAGAAGCGTACGTCGTCGCCCGACCGAGGGAATCATCGTGCTCCACGGGTGCTACGTAGGTACCCACCGTTCCCCGGTTGAAATAGGTCTCCTCAGCCATTACCTGCCCCTCCATGGCCGGATCGGTGGAGACCAGAACCTCCGCGTCACGATTCATGAAGAAGACAGCGTCAAAGGCCGGTGTCTGCTTCAGCCATTGCCCGAAGTTGTACCTGAGAAAATCGTACGCCTCCTCGTGCTGGTCCGAATCAGTCGGCTCGTCGACGAGTGCTGCCACGATGTTGGCCATTTCAGGCTCGACGTAACGGTGCTCCGGGGCCTGCTGCAGTGAGCCTGACAGCGTGTGTCTGATGTCAGAGATCCAATCATCGATCTCCACCTCCCGGAGCGAGGCCACAAGCTCCAGGCGGTCAATTGCCTGCTGGCGCCCGTACCGAAAGCCGATTACGATAGCCCCTGCACTGATGGCGACGGCCGTTAACAAGACTGTGGCGATGGAAACCACGAGCAGCCGAGCGCGGATGGTCTTAGCTCTCCGGTAAGCCAGAACAGCCCGCCAGATCAAGGCCGCAGCCAGAAGCCCACTGCCAATCGTCAGGAAGAGCTGTATGAGCGGAGCCTGCCGTATATCAAAGCGTTGCAGAGGCTCAAGGAGGTTGATCAGGACAAGAGACAGGCCAAGGCCGCCGAGGAACACCAGCCAGCCCAGTCGCTTTCCAGGGAGAAGGGTTCCTCCGGAGAAGATCACAAACAGAATTCCGGCCGCAGCAAGGAATGGTGTCGCGTGGGACCACACAAGCTCCGCTGTGATGATGATGACCGCCAGGGCAGCCAACAGGGCGAATCCCGCGAGGTCGACCTCGCCCTCCCCGACCAGCAAGAGAGCCAGCAGGGCCAGCAGGTGCCCGAGAAGGATTGCTCCGCCAGCAATGATCATCTGCCAGGCCTCCGTCCGTAGGTAGAGGACCACGCAGAATCCGACGGCGACCAAACTGGCGACCGCAAGAGCTACGGTGAGTCGCCGAAGGCGCGACAGCCGAGCGCCTTGATCGGGCATCTCTTCCACGTGCTGCTCTTGACTGCCAGTCTCAGCCGGTTGCGCATTCAAGCGACTGTCGGTCATACCGCCCTCCGGTCCTGCCAGGTGTCTATTACTGAGATATGACGAGGCAATACGCAACTCATGAGTTTTCCGCCTCCTTCCGTCCGCCACCGTCCCTAAGCCGAACGGTCACCGCTCTCAGGTCCATAGCCTCACGGATTCCCTCCGCCCCCGACCTCAGGACCGTCGTCAGGTCCAAGGATTCACGCATCTGGGAAGCCACATCGCTCACCAGTCGTTCGCGAGCCGCCTGTCGCTGCACGTCCTGATGCAAGCGGGCACTCTCTAGCGCCGCACCCAGCTGCTGACACAGGGACTGCATCAGAGCTATCTCGTCCGGGGTCCAAGGGTCGGAGCGCGACTCACCATCTGCCGACTTGCGAGCATCCAGAGCGCCGATGACGTTTCCTCGCACCTTGATCGGCACGGCCAGCGTCTCGGACGCGCCCTTTCCACCGACTGCGTCCGGCAGTTTGTAGCCGCGGATCGGCCTTCCCTCTCGCGCTGCTTGTCTCATATCGTCGCGCCACTCCTCGCTACCCGAGAGAACACCGTGCGGGTCAAAGCACGACCGTGAGGGTTGGCCGGCCGCCTGCAGACGCTGCCAGGCCCGCCGGCTGAACTCGCCGTAGGCCTGCCTCTCGGCCTCCAGCGCCTCCTGGGCCTGCTCAAACAGGTGTGCGTTGCTGATCGCGATGGCTACCTGATCGGCCAGCGTTTGCAGAACCTCCACATCCTCGTTCGTGAATGCGCCTGGCTCACGGCTCTGCACATCCAGGGCCCCGATGATCTCCCCGCGAGCCTCCAATGGCAGCGCCATCTCCGATCGGGTCTCTGGTAGATCGGGGTTGTCGAAGAACACTGCATCGGCCCCCACGTCCAGGGCAATACGTGGCTCACCGCGGCCCGTGACATATCCCACAATTCCCTCTTGGTCGGACCTCAGCTGGTGCCCCCGCACCAACATCCTTTGTCCTCCATCCGAGGAGGCTGCGCGCAGGATTGCCCACTCGTGCCCTTTGTCCAGGAGAAAGATGCCAGCGTGGTAGAAGTGGAATCGATCGGAAATCAAGTGAACCGTCTCATCGAGAAGTCGCTGCACGTCGTGAATCGCGGCCGCCTCCCGCGCAATCTGCGCGGCAGTCCGCAGCTGCGCGCCCCGATCCTCCAGAGCCGCGTGTGCGTCCTCAAGCTGACGTGTCGTCTCCGTCAGCTCCCGCGAACGTTCCTGAACCTGCTGCCTCAGATCATCGTTCAGCTCCCGCAACGGATTCAGGAGCTGTTTGGTGACCACGCCATAGGCCATTGGAGCGATCGCTGCAGAGGCAGACAGCGCCAAGACAGGCGTGGGCAAGAGAGGGCGCAACATTCCCCCCAGGACGAGCCCGGCGAGCAGAGTCAATGCACTGACGGCGAAACATGAGGTCGGTACTCGACCACGGTCCTGCCACAGCACGACGAAGGACCAGATGACGTATGGAATCGGCACAGCGAAAGCCATCATCCCTGCACCAACCATGTGATAGGTACCCACACCGTCAAGGGTCAGAACTGGATTGACCAGGAGGCGATGGTTGAACAAGGGTATCGACAGCCCGACCACAGCCAGAAGGCCGAGCCCCGCCAGAAAGTCGGCGCGACGTGGGGAACGGCCCACGTAGCGAACGGCAAAGAGCGGCATGAGGACACCTGCAGCGCCCAGAGCAACGGTGGCGAGCTCCAGCCAGAAGGCTGGATGTCCTCTCTCCAGCCACAGTAGAAACCGTAGCAGAACGGCCGAGGCGCACCAGATGGCCGCTAGCGTCGCGAAGACGGCCAGCAGGCGATTGAGCGCGCGCCTGGGACCACTTCCCAGAGCCACCATGGCCACGGTCAGCGCGCCGACGGCGGCGAAGGCATATGCACCAACCTCTATCCAGAAGAGCAATGGCATCCCCTACTCCCTCTCTGCAGGCCGGCCTTCTGCACGCCGCCGAGCCAAGTGACCCTGCCCCTTGTCGTCGCGCACGGGGTGCGCATCCGGTGGGCCCACTCGAACGTCAACCGCGGCCAGGCCCATCGTCCTGGCGATGTCGCGAGCAGCGGTAGACAGAACCTCCTCAAGATTAAGAGATTCGTGAAGCGCAGCGGTGGCTTGGGAGGCGAGCGTTGCCCGGCGAGCTTGACGATACGCGTCTTCCATCCCTTGAGCCCGCTCCAGGGCCGCGCCGGCCTGGTTCTGCAGAAGCTCGTAGAGTCGCAGTGCCTTGCTCGAGAACGGGCCTCTGTCAGCGTACAGCACCAAGACCTGGCCAAAGCTTTCCCCTGCACCCTTCAGCGGAAGGCCAACCAGGGCGCGCACGCCCATTCTGTCGAACAGGTCTCGGGCACTACTGGAAAGACGATCATCCGATCGGATGTCCGGAACCCTCCACGGTCCCTCAAGAAGATCTGCCGGAAAAAGGGTGCTAGAAACTGGTAGACGGGCCCCGGGCTCGAGCCGGGCTTCAGCACCGCGGCGCCAAGCCCTTAGACAGAGGAGGCTGTCTAGCTCGCCATCCGAAGTTCGGAGAAACTCTGCGACCAAGCAGGTGCTTGCCCTCGTCTCGGCTATCGAATCGACGATGGCATCCACAACCTCGCCCTTGGTCGCGGCAGCGGAGAGGCGATGGCTGGCACGGTACGCAGGACCTGAGGTCGAGGCGCGAGCCGAGGCCAGTCGCCGGTTCTCAAAAGCTAGAGTAGCCCAATCTCCCAGGATCTTAAGGAACTGGACATCTGTATCGTCGAAAGCGTCTTGTTGTCTCGAATGGACGTCCAGAACGCCAACAAGACGGTCATCAGCCAAGAGAGGAATCGCGGCCTCAGACCTAGTCTCTTTGAGAAGAAGGTGCGGAGAGTAAATCGCGTCCTTGCGAACGTCGAGAGCAACGTAGGGCTCTCCGTGTTGGGCAGCCCATCCCACGATGCTGTCACGGCCAACGTCCACGCGCAGCCCCTGAGCGACGAGTTCCGCAGACGCGGCCCCCGTCGAACTGTAGAGTTCGACCCGTTTGCCAGTTTCATCGGGCAGGAAGATACTTGCCGAATAGCAGCGTATGCGATCCGAGACGACCTCCAGGACGCGACGGAGCACCTGCTCAGAATCTAGCTGGAACGCAGCCAGCTTCAGAAGCTCGTCGGCCGCGGCCAACTGCGCAGCCCGTCGCTCGAGGTCTTCTTCCTGAGCCAGCACAAGGTTACTGCGATCGGTCAGGTTTCGCTCGAGGCGACGGCCTCGTTCCAGCATACTATCGAGTCGCTGACGACAACGAGTGGCAACGAGGACGGAGCCAGTCCCCAGAACGGCAATGACGACGGGGCTCCATAACCAGCCTATGGGATCAGAAGCCGTCGCGCGCGTTGCCTGCGAGAAGAGGAGCCCCGTAAAGGAGCTCCAGCTAGCCAGCGCGCCGGTGGCAAACGCGACCACAAGGGAGGGAGCACCGACGTGCTCTCCAAGGAGAATGGTGGAGAAGAAAGTCGCCGACAACAAGAAGGGCGTTCCGTCCCCTCCGTAGCCAGGTTGAAAGAAAGCTAGGAGTGCCACACCGTAGAGCGCGCCCAAGAACGCTCCAGTCTTGACTTTGTACGACATCTCGCTCCAGACAAGCGGGAGAGCCAGCAGCAGGTAGAGACCCAGCCACAACGGCACAAGAACTGAACGCCCACCGGTATGCGCCGCGTAGATCGCAGCGGCAACCGCTGGCAGTCCCACGACCAGGGCTCCGTAGGTGAGCGTGCCCAGAAGCTGTCGGCACCAGGTCATTTCCTGCTCGTCCAGGAATGAGATCTCCTGGCCAGGGGTCTCCTCGTCCGTCGCGGACGCCGAATCTGCCCGTGTCTTTCTGCTTGACGGCGCATCTGGATTCGCGACATCGGTTCTTAGCTCCAGCACGCTCTGCCACAGTTCTGACCCCTCCGGTTCCTGCGGCGCCGCCGTGGCACCTTCGGCCGACTGACCTGCTGTAGCGCGCTTCGCATCATCTGCACTCACGCGACACCACCCTCTGCCGCCGCCTGTCTCTCACCGCGGCCTCCTGTCATAGTATCATCAATCCTCGAGCGACTTGATCTGGTCATCCGCATCGTGTACCTCGCTCGTCCGCATCCCTGCGCGCCACCCACCATTTCCGCGTCCCCGCCTTGATTCTTGCCCACGCGGGTAGATCGATGATCACCTGTCGACACCAAACAGCGAAGGGTCTGCTCGCGGATGCGCACACGATCCCTGAGCACGACCGCCTCTACCCAGGACCCGCTGCATTTCACCGATGATTCACCCGGGGGGCCCCGCCTTGTCCCAGCGCCGCGACGCTGATTCTCTCTAAGGACCAGGAGGCCACCCTGCAGCTTCTACGTCTGACGGCGCGAACTCAGGGTCAAGAGGCAGGCTGAAGGTAAACACGGACCCTCTCCCTGGCTCGCTTTCCACCCAGATTTCCCCGCCATGCATCTCCACGAACTGCTTGCTTAGGCCCAGTCCCAGTCCGGCCCCGTTTGGACGCCGACCATGCTCGTTCACACCCTGCTCAAACTGCTCAAAGATGCGTTTCTGATCCTCCAGCGGTATGCCGATTCCCGTGTCACGGACGCTGACGAAGACCTCGCCATCCTCAGACCAAGCTCGTAACGCGATGGATCCCTCCTCCGTGAACTTGGCCGCATTCGTCAGGAGCTTAAGCAGCACCTGACGCACGCGCGACGAATCGGCTTTCACCAAGGGAAGATCGTCCACGTCGTAACGGAGTTCAATCTCCTTGTCGCGAACGAGGGCGCTGGCCGTCGCCATCACGCTCTTGGTCATCACCGCCAGGTCAACGTCCTCGAAGTGGAGTTCCATCAACCCGGCTTCGATTTGCGAGACGTCCAACAAATCATTGATCAAGCCCAGCAGGTGCTCGCTGTTCGCGTGGATGATACGCAAATCGTGGCGTTGCTGGTCGCTGATCGGTCCATCAAGACCATTCAGGATGAGACGGCAGAAGCCAATGATGTTCGTGAGCGGCTCACGGAGCTCGCGGCTCATATGTGCCAGGAAGCGTGAGCGCATGTCCTCTGCTTCTCTCAGCCTCTGCAAAGCCTCCTTCTCATTCCGGTACGCGCGCGCGTTGTCCATCGCGACAGCCACCTGGCTGGCCACGCTGCTCAGTATCGACAGGGTGTCCTCGTCGATCCTCTCCGGCGCCACTGTGAGGATGTCTAGGACCCCGAGGATATCGTCCCGCACAGTGAGGGGGAGCGCCACCTCGACCCGGATGCGGGGCCTCTCAGTGGGCACGTCAGTTCGCTCGTCACTCCACCTGTGGACTACAGGCTTCCTCGACAGAACAGCCTGGGACACGGCTTCTTCACTCCCCACGGTCACGGGGTGCGCTTTCGCCGCTTCAACGGCCTCCACGTCACCAATTCCTGCCGCCGGCACCAGTCGCTCGCCGTCCTCGGCGAGAAGGTAGACGCCCACGTATGGATAGTCAAACTGGTCGTGCACCGCCCGTACAACCTTTCGCAGCAGCTCGCCAGGATCCAGTATCGACGTGATGGCCCTGCTGATCTCCACCGTCGTAGCTAGCTGGACAGCGCGTCTCTGGATGGTGCGATTCGCCTCCCGAAGCAACTTGGTCCGCTCGGCCACCTTCGCCTCCAGTCCATTGTAGAGGGAGCCAAGCTCTGCCAACATCCGATTGAACACCCTGGCAAGTATCCCAATCTCGTCCCGGGATTCGACATGCACTCGCTGCTCAAGGTCGCCGTCGGCTGCGTGGAGAGCTGACTCAGTCAGACTAACCAACGGCTCCGTGATCTGGCGCGTCACGACGGCCGCAATGACTGATGTCACAAGCGCCACGACCAAAGCTGCTGCGATGATTGCGGCGGTGACCCTATCGGCGGCCGCAAGAGCCTCAGCTCTGGGCTGTTCCGCCACCATGACGAGCCCTAGATCGGGCAGGTCGCGGTAGACTCCAATGACCGGCGTGTCGCCTCCATTCTCATAGGAGCCCTCCACGTCATCACCGGCCTGTGCCGCCTCAATCCCCTCACTGTGGACAGTGTGCCCTTGCGGTAGCGCCATGCCGCTGCGATCGACCACGTAGAGATGCCCCACCTCTCCTACGCTTCCGACCGATTCAAGAAGAGACCCCAGGCCGTCCAGTGAGAGCCGACCGACTAGAGTGCCAATCGGCTTGCCGTCGAGGGATTTGACCGGCCTGACAACCACCGCCCCAGCCTCCGCAGCCGGATCAAGGGACGTGATCTGGAAGACGGACGCAGCTTGGCTCAACTCGATGACACTGGTACCAAGATCCCCGAGCGGTTGCTGCGTTCCCGTCGTGACGAGGGCTTGACCGCTCCGATTCAGAAAACTAACGCCTCTGAAGGCAGGATCAGCTCTCAGCAGCGCTTCCAGCTGAAGGCTCAGCTCCACACGCGCGGTCTCGCTTTCCTCCGAGCCCGCGTCCAGCGCCGCACAGTTGTCGCGCACATCAGGCCCCGACGCTAGAATGTCGAAAGCCCGAGCACGGGAATCGGCCCACTCTCGCAGACGAAGCTCTGTTGCCGCAGCGACGGTACCTAGTTTGCTAATGACCTGCCGCTCGATGTTGCGTCGCCCACTCCGTGCGGCGTACCAGCTAAGCACACTGAGGGGCCCTATCGTCATGACAAGGAATGCGGTGAGCAACCTTCGCCCCAGCCCACCGCGCATTCCCGTCGTCGGTACCGCCATCCGCTTCTCAGTCTCTGTTGCCGTCGTCATGACGTCCCTAGACCAACAACCGACTCTCTCGGTACCAGTTTCGCGCCTGCTGCCCCAGCCATCTCACACAGTTCAGCCCTCGCGTCCCCGATCCGAGAGGTCGACTCGGTCCTCCTAGAGCTCCTCCCACTCGCGCACAATGTCCTCCATCTGCGCAGCCGACCGCTTCGCCCAAAGCCGGGCGGAGCCCAGAGGTACACGAGACGGCATCGCCGTCGAAATGACCAGGTCGCCGTCAATAGCCAGGGCATGGATCAGAAAATCCCCGATATCGACGATGTGCTCAAGACATCCCTGGCTGCAGCCAAGCAAGCTGGCCACACGGTCCGAGGCTCGAAACCCCTCCGCCATGATATCAGCCAGGTGCTTCATCGCCCCGTCCCCTATCTGACCAACACTGGTCAGTACGTGCGGCCCCCGCATGAGAACGACGGCCTCGGCTCCGAGTTCGTCTGCAAGGCTAGTCATCACCTCGATGACATCAGCCTCCTTCCCCGCCGGCAGACGCAACTCTGAGTCGCCAGGCAAGGCGCCTACAACGTTCTCCTCACCGGCAGGCTCGGCAGCCACAACTCCACGGGCAGGGCTGCTATCCGCCACCTTCGAATCCCTG
>JASFVD010000009.1:0-15651 GCA_050050015.1 Anaerolineae bacterium
ACCGCATCTCCCAGGCCACCGAGCCGTACTACGCCTAGTCAAGGAGGGTGCGATGATCAACGTAAAGACAAGTCCACACTCTCGCCGCAGCCTGTCCCTAGCCGACGCGATTGCGGTCGGCTGGACCCTCCTGGTGCTCGCCGTCTCGATGGGGCTGCTGGCCCTAGGCATATCCCTGATAGTGCGGTCTTCAAACGTCTCGCTGATTGTCGGGGCAGTTGTGGCGCTGATCGGTGGCGCCGCGCTTGCACTCCGCTACACGCGCCTCGCGATCGCAGTCTTCCGTCGCCGGGCATTCAACCGAGCCCGCGAGACGATGGAGGCCGACTTGGTGCAGCTCTTCTTGCTGACCGTCTTGGCCACGGTGCTATTCCCCATCGTCTGGATCGTGTCGCTATCGCTAGATCCACGCGACTTCTCGCGACCCACCGGGCTGACCATCATACCGCCAGGCGCCACAATCGATGCCTATGCCAAGGTTCTCGCGCGACCTTCGCCCAACCCAGTGACGTTTCTCCAGCTCCTCCGCAACAGCTTGCTGACGGCAGGAGGTACGGCTGTCTTGGCCGTCGCCGTTGGCACGACTGCCGCCTACGCCTTCTCTCGATTCAGTTTCCCGGGCCGGAGAGCGGGCATGCTGGGGTTCGTGCTGGTGCTGATGATTCCGCCGGGAGGCACTCTGGCCCCCCTATTCGTACTCCTCAACGCCCTTAGGCTGCGGACGACCCTCTGGGGACTGGCCATCGCCTATGCCTCCTCGGCGCTGCCTTTCGCAATCTGGAACATGAAGGGCTTCATCGACTCCCTGCCCCACGACCTTGAGGAAGCAGCCATGATCGATGGATGTACGCGCACCCAGAGCTTCCTACGCGTCATCCTGCCGCTCGCCGCTCCGGGCATGGCGGTGACGGCCCTGTGGGGCTTCCTGACGGGATGGTCAGAGTTCATCCTGGCGTGGACTTTCCTGACCGATCCGGCGAGATTCACGCTCCCGATGATCCTGCGCGGGATGGTCGGGCAATATGCGTCCGGCACACCGTGGTCCGAGTTTGCTGCCATGTCGATCCTGATGTCCATCCCAGCTGTCTTGATCTTCTTCTTCCTCCAACGGTATCTCGTGGCCGGTCTGGCTGCAGGCGGGGTGAAGGGATAGCCAATCAAGCAGTCCCAGAGTAAGCTACGCTTTCCACAGGGCATGCGGGACGACGCGCCTTGTGGATGCGCCAGCCACCGCGGCAATGGGGTCCGTGTTTTGCCCTGCACGCCAAGTGGTGGATGACGGGAAAGCGAGAAGTGCCGTGTCCTCCAAGCTGTGCCCCAAGATCATCCTTGAAGGAACTCGACTGACCTTCAAGACGCAGATTGCCTTCGCCCTGAACGAGCATCCTCGCATCGTGGGGCCCCGCAAGTACCGCTACCATTCGCCCTTGGTCTCAGCAGAGTGGTGCGCTTTCACGAACGTCCCATGGGGACGCGGTCTGATCAACTTTGAGCCTCAGGAAGAGAGCCTCGCCATGGAGACGTACCACACCTGGGTGCGGCTATTCGAACTGCTCCGCTACTACTCCTGGATCGTGGACCGGTTCCATGTCTCGACGCGGGCCTATCAGCTGCGGACCTACAACAGAGACTACAGGTTCCGTTGGCTTGAGCAACGCCTGAAGCCGCTCGGCTTTCACCTCGTGTTCGTCACGCGTACACCACAGTCCTTCGCGGTTGCCCGCGAGGAGCGCCTCGAGGTCTCCGGGAATCCCTCGCAGTACGACGACCTTCAGGTGTTCATCGAGGAACAAGGGTTGCTCCGGCGCCTGGTGGACGAATCCATTCTGCCCACAATGGAACTGGACATCACGCACGGCAACGTGGACGCAGCCGCGAACCACATCGCCGACTGGCTGGAAGAGACAGGTGGTTTGTGGGCGACGTAGGCCACCGGCCAATGAGGAGGCCTCCAGCGATCAACCGTCTCGTCGTCATAGCCACTGTCGTTCTGACAGCCTGCGAAGCGGAGACGCGACTGCCCGTAGCCCCACGCTCGCCCCCGGGGTCGGCGAATGCCCCTAGCCCTGCGCTAGCCGAGTCTGTTGATGAAGACGTCGGCTGGTGGAACGACGCGATCTTCTATGAGGTCTTCGTACGTAGCTTCTGCGACAGCGACGGCGACGGCATTGGAGACTTGCCAGGCCTCACGAAGAAGCTGGACTATCTCAGCGACGGCGATCCGGAAACGGGCGACGACTTGGGCATCACGGGCATCTGGCTGATGCCCATCATGGAGTCACCGAGCTACCACGGCTATGACCTGGTGGACTACTTCACCGTCGACCACGACTACGGCACGAACGAAGCCTTCCGCACTCTCGTCGGAGAGGCTCACGAGCGGGGCGTGCGGATCATCGTCGACCTAGTCCTCAATCACACATCCTGGCGGCATCCTTGGTTTGTGAACGCCTCACAAGGCCCGGAGGCGCAGTATCGCGACTGGTACATATGGCGGCGTGAAAGTCCGGACTACGTGGGGCCTTGGGGGCAGCGGGTGTGGCATTCGCACCAGGGGAACTACTACTACGCCCTGTTCTGGCGGGGCATGCCCGATCTCAACTATCGGAACCCGAAGGTGACGGAAGCATCCCAAGCCATCGCCCGGTTCTGGCTGGAGGAGATGGGCGCCGACGGTTTCCGGCTCGACGCCGCTCACCACCTGGTCGAAGAGGGGCAGACGCAGGCTGGGACGCCCGGTAACCACAGGTGGTGGGCTGAGTTCGACGAGCTCACTGACAAGGTCGGATCTGACGTACTCACGGTGGGTGAGATCTGGGCCGACACCAGCGCAGTGGCGCCTTACATCGCTAACGACGAATTGGATCTGGCATTTGAATTCAACCTGGCCAGCGCCATCATCTCCAGCATCAACGGCGGCGATCCTGGCTGGTTCAAGTACGTCCTGCATCAAGTCGAGGCCGGATACCCTGCCCACCAGTATGCTACCTTCCTCACTAACCACGATCAGAATCGAGTCATGAGTCAATTGAGACAGGACAGCGAGGCCGCGCGTCTGGCGGCGACGGTCTTGCTGACATTGCCAGGCACACCATTCATCTACTACGGCGAAGAGTTGGGTATGACGGGGCAGAAGCCAGACGAGATGATTCGAACACCGATGCAGTGGACCGCCGAGGCGCACGCAGGTTTCACGACCGGACGTCCTTGGCAGGCCGTGAACGCTGGCTATGAGAAGGTGAACGTGGCCACAGCCGCGGCTGACCCCGATTCTCTTCTGAACCACTACCGGCGTCTGATCCAGTTGCGCCACGACCACCCGGCGCTGAGCCGTGGTGATCTGGTTGACCTCGAAAGCACTTGTGGGCACGTGCACGGCTACCTCCGCCACCATGCAGGGGAATACGTGCTGACGATCCTCAACTTTGGGGCGCAAGAGCAAGCGGACTGCGCATTCACATTGCCAGCGAGCGGTCTCGCCCCGGGCGACTACACGGTTCAATCGCTGCTGATGGATCTAGGCAGCGAGGATGTGACGGTCAATGAGAATGGCGGCTTCACGGGCTATGTTCCGACGTCGATCCTCCCGCCCCGCGGAGCCGACGTTCTGCTGCTGGGCCAGGGATCTTGAACGCGACTGCGTCGCCTCCGGCGCGAGGATTTCTTGGGTCCCGTCGCACGGCGACACTCCTGGTCACCGAGCTGCGACAAGATGGCGTACAGCCTCGCCGGCACAAGCATCGGCTCCCTGGTCTCCGCCACAGAGGATTGAGCCGGCGCAGTTCCCTCTGCTTGGAAGCAACGACTAATCTCAGGTGCTGAGGCTGATCGGTGCGGCGTCTGCGACCTGAGGCCGGTGATGCTGATGCAGGCGCCCCCTTCGCGACGCACCGTGCGTGAGGAGTGGCGGCCAAATCGCTGAGCTGGGCGGTTCGGCTCCAGAGTGCCCCCCTGCCTCCTCTGGCCCAACAACTATCCTCCCTCGCGGCGAGCGCCCTGCAGGCCAAGCAGGAGCAGAGCCCCCCACGCGTTTCTCGACCCAGCTTCTTTGACAAAGCCCTTCCCCCGTGCTACACTCATTTGCCTAGACGAGGAAGCCAAGGGGTGCCGTCTCTCCCTTCCACCGCCTCGCGACGATAGTATTCCTCATCTCCCCAGAATCATGAGAGAGTGGAGTGAGCCCCCAGATGTCAAAGTGCCTGGCTCCCTGCGAGCGATGGTCGGTGGGCATCCGCTTATCGCGAAGACCCTGGTGCGTCGCGGAATCACCGATGTCGACGACGCCAAGGCCTTCCTCGATCCCAGGCACTACAAGCCTGCCCCTCCGACCGAGCTCCCCGGCATGAGCCGGGCGGCCGAACGGTTGGAGCACGCCATCGAGCTCGGAGAGGCAATCTGTGTGTGGGGCGACTTCGACGTCGACGGGCAGACCGCTACGACGACGCTCGTGTCCACCATCCGTGACCTGAAAGGGTCTGTTCGCTTTCACATCCCAAACCGACAACGAGAGGGACACGGCATCAAGCTCCCGGTTCTGAAGCACGTCATCGACGAGGGCGTCGACGTTCTACTGACCTGCGATACTGGCGTCACAGCTGAAGCCCCCGTCGCTTACGCGCAGGAGCGAGGGGTAGACGTCATCATCACGGACCACCACGACCTGCCGCCGCGTCTACCTAAGGCCCTGGCCGTGGTCGATCCCAAGATGCTGCCAGCGACGCACCCGCTCCGCGAGCTGCCCGGGGTTGGCGTGGCCTACAAGCTGGCGGAACTCCTCTACGATCGTGCTGGCAGACGCCGGGAGTCGCGCCGCTACCTCGATCTCGTGGCTCTCGGCATCGTGGCCGACGTTGCGACCCAGACCGGAGACGTGCGCTACTTGCTCCAGCTCGGCCTCGAGGCCCTGCGGGGGACCGAGCGTTTGGGGCTGCAGACCCTGATCGAAGTGTGCGGGTTCAGCCCGGAATGGCTGACGGAGGAGCACATTGGATTCGAGCTTGCCCCCCGACTGAACGCTCTGGGGCGGCTTGCCGACGCAACTCCGGCCGTCGAATTCCTCACCACCGACGACATGGAGCGCGCGCGGATCCTGGCTCATGAACTGGACGGGCTGAACGCAAGGCGCAAGATGATCTGCGACGAAGTCACGAAGGCAGCGGAGAGGCAGATTGAGCGCGACCCCTCTCTCCTCGAACAGGGAGCCCTGGTCTTGAGCCATCCGTCCTGGCCTGGGGGCGTCATCGGCATCGTGGCGGGCCGTCTGGCCGAAAGGTATCATCGGCCAACCATCCTCATTGCTGCACCGCCTGACCAGCTGGCGCGGGGATCCGCGCGCTCCGTCGAAGACTGCGACATCAGCGCCGCCATCGCTGCAAATGGCGAACTCCTGGAAAGCTCTGGCGGCCATCCCATGGCGGCTGGCCTCAGCATCGCTCCGGAGCGGATTCCCGAGTTTCGTCGTGCCATCTCTCAAACAGTTCGCGACATGTGCGCTGGCGCGCTGGCATCTGAAGATATCCTGGAGATCGATGGTTACGTCCCACTGGCCGATCTATCCCTCGACCTGGTAGAGGAGACAGAGCGTCTGGCTCCTTTTGGGTCTGGCAATCCCCCGCTCACCCTGGCGACCCGGGGGCTCTCTCTGAAGAACCACACGACCGTGGGGCGGAGCGGAGAGCACCTCAAGCTGACGGTCGAGGACGAGAAGGGCAAGACAGAACAGGTGCTCTGGTGGCAAGCCGAGGCTTCCGATCTCCCCGAAGGGCCCTTTGACCTCGCCTACACCGTGCGCGCCACGGACTACCGCGGTCAGCGCCACCTGCAGATAGAGTGGATTGACGCTCGCCCGATAAGGGAGCCGGATGTGGACCGCCCCCTGGAGCGCCCATCCGTTAAGGTTGTGGACCATCGACGTGTATCGGATCTTCGAAGTGCGCTGGCTAGCCTGCTAGCGCAGCCCGAGGTCCTGGTTTGGAGCGAAGGAGAGGATGCAGTCCCCGGTCGGGATCGGTATCGATTGGAGCCTTCCACGTCGCTGGCCATCTGGACATCGCCGCCGGGAAGCTCCGAGCTGCGAGCCGCGCTGGCGCGGGTCTCGCCATCCGTCGTCCATCTCTTCGCCGTCGATCCTGGACTCGACGATCCGAGGATCTTCTTGACGCGCTTGGCCCAGCTGGCGAAGGAAGCCATGGTCAAGGACGGAGGAGCCATTGAGCTTCGGACGCTGGCAGCGGCGACGGCGCATCGAGAGGAGACCATCCGAAGTGGGTTGGCTTGGCTGGAGGCTCAGGGCCACTTGACGGTCATTGAGGAAGCGGGAGGCGTCGTGCGCCTTAGGCGAGACTCGGAGTCCACGGCCCACGACCGGCCGGAGATGGCAGAGCGATTGCGGGCCCTTCTGCAGGAGACGAGGGCCTATCGCGGCTACGTCGTGCGAGCAGATGCGGAGGCACTCATCAACAACGCACTATCGCCTTGACATCGACGAGCTCGACAGCGTAGGAGCCGCGTGACCCTGTCGCCCGCGGTGCTGAGTACGTCCAAGAGCGGAAAGGACACGGAGACCAGTATGATGCGCATACTTGCAGGTGAGGACGTGCGGAGAGCACTGCCGATGAGCAAGGCGATTGAGGCAGTGAAGGACGCGTTTGCACAGCTATCCGCAGATCGGGCGGACGTGCCGTTGCGCACGTCCCTCGACGTGCCGCGGCACAACGGGGTCACACTCTTCATGCCAGCCTATCTGTCCGATGACGACGCCATGGCTACGAAGATCGTTTCCGTCTTTAACGACAACCCGACCATGGGACTACCCTTGATTCACGCCCTGGTCGTCGTCGTGGATGCAGGGACCGGGGCTCCCGAGGCCATGATGGACGGAGGCTACCTGACCGCGCTGCGGACCGGGGCTGCCTCTGGCGCAGCCACAGATCTGCTGGCTCGTCAAGATAGTCACGTCGCCGCCATCTTTGGGGCCGGCGCCCAGGGACGGACGCAGCTGGAAGCTGTTTGTGCAGTCCGGCCCATCGAGGAGGCCTGGCTTTATGACATCGATCGGGAGCAGGCAGAGGTTGTCGCGGCTGAGATGGTTGATGCCCTTGGTCTCACGGTGAGAGCGGCAGACACGCCCGCTCAGGCGCTTCGCAAGGCCGACGTGGTCTGCACGGCGACGACGTCATCACATCCCGTGTTCGATGACGCCGATGTCCGACCTGGGACTCACCTGAACGCCATAGGCGCCTACACACCTGAAATGCAGGAGATACCGCCCGACACTGTCCTGCGGGCGAAGGTCGTGATCGATCATCATGAGGCAGCGCTCGCGGAGGCTGGGGACCTGCTCATTCCTATGGAGCAAGGGATGATGACCGCGGAGCACATCCACGCTGAGTTAGGGGAAATCGTGGCCGGGGCCAAGGCTGGGCGGCAGGCTGTGGACGAGATCACCCTGTTCAAGTCTGTGGGTGTAGCCGTGCAAGACGTGGCTGCTGCCAGCGCTGTGCTGGAGGCAGCCCGCAAGATCGGCCTGGGCACGGAAGTGGCTTTGTAAGCCTATGCCGCTAGCCTCAGGGCGGGCGTTCAGACAGCCCGCGCAGACTGGATCGCTATCGTCCACGGGACCAGCAGTAGAGGAGCGCTGGACTCTCGAATCCCGACGAGACCGGGGGCCATACAATAATCTCCCGACCTGGCCGGCTTGCTCTTGTGTCGCAGGGGGAAGCCCCGCGCATTGGTCAGCCGGCGGGCTCGATTCCAGCTGGTCTGGAGAGATGGGCAGCTACCCAGCGACGGTAGCGCGCCTGGCCATCCTGGCGGTGCTGCTGCTCCTGGCACTTGGATCCGCGCGCGTGCTGATCGAGCTGTGGATTGAGCAACGCCAAAAGAGGAGACTGGCGGCCACACGAGATATCTCCGCCCTGGAACCCTCGGATTTCGAGCGTTACGTGGCCATTCTCTTCGAGGCAGACGGCTACCGCGTCAGACGGACGGGTGGCAGCGGCGATCGGGGCGTGGATATCGTGGTGCAGCAGGGAGGGACGAGGAGCATCGTCCAGTGCAAGCGGTACGAGGAAGCTATCGGGCCGAGCATTGTCCGCGAGTTGATCGGGGCCCTCACCAATGCGGGATTGAAGGAAGGCTATCTGGTCACGACGAGTGACTTCACCGCGGGCGCCGAGCGCGAGGCGCGCAAGTCGCCCTACAAGATAAGCCTAATCGACGGCGACACCCTGGCACGCTGGGCCCGGACATACGGTCTTCCCGGCGACCTGATGAACCAGGGATGAGACGGGCCTTGGACGGCATCCCCCCCGTCTTGTCTCCCTCGGCTGCGACAATATCATCGCGAGCGGCCGACGGCTTCGAGTCCGGACGGTCACGGGCCCGGCAGATGCTCCTGAGCGTGCCGGATCTACTGCATTGTCACACATCAATAAGGCAGAAGACTACACGTGAATCAACGGTCTGGGGATAGATGGTGAACCTAGCAAGGACGGCCGACGCCGTTGTCGTCGGAGGCGGCGTGATGGGAGCAAGCACAGCCTACCATCTGGTGAAGATGGGCTGTGACGACGTGCTTCTCCTGGAGCGAGAGCGCTTCTTCGGCACACAGGCGACCGGGAAGTGTGCCGGTGGCATTCGATACCAGTTCGGGACCGAGATCAATGTCCTGCTCTCAAAGCTCAGCCTGCCGATGCTGCATCGTTTTGAAGAAGAGCTTGGGCAGCCCATCGACTTGAACATATGTGGTTACCTCTTCCTCCTGACAAGCCAGGATGACGTCCAGGTCTTCCGTCAGAATGTCGAGATGCAGCAGCGGTTGGATGTCGGGACAGTGTGGCTGGAGCCTGCAGAGATCGCCGATCTCGTGCCGCGCATCGACTTGACAGGCGTGTTGGCCGGTTCGTTCAATCCCTACGATGGCCTCGCGGACCCAAGCAGTGTAGTGCAGGGCTACGTCTCCGCGGCAGCACGGTTGGGTGCATCACTGGAGACCGACGTGGAGGTGACCGACATCTTGACTGAGGGGCGAAAGGTGACAGGCGTGGTCACCGACCAAGGGACAGTCTCGACGCCCGTCGTCGTGAACGCCGCCGGGCCGTGGGCGCAGCCCATAGGAGAGATGGCTGGGCTGGAGATTCCGGTCCTCCCACTCCGTCGGCAGATCGTCGTCACTGGACCCATGCGGGAAATCCCGGAGGACTTCCCCTTCGTCATTGACTTTGAGCGGTCTCTGTATTTTCACCGCGAGGGGGAGGGTATCCTGACCGGCATGTCGAATCCGGATGAGACTCCCGGCTTCGATCAGTCTGTAGACAAGGAGTGGGAGCTGGTGCACTTGGACGCGGCGATCGAGCGGTTGCCCGTCCTGAAGCAAGCCGGTCTGGCAAATCGATGGGCCGGCCTGTACGAGGTCTCCCCCGACGCACATCCGATCCTGGGTCGGGTTCCACAGCTGGAGGGGTTCTTCTGTATCAACGGCTTCAGTGGTCACGGATTCATGCACGGTCCTGTTTGCGGCTTGCTCCTGGCGGAGGAGATCCTTGATGGAGGCGCTCATACCCTCGACATATCGCCCCTCTACATCGACCGCTTCCGAGAGGGCAAAGAGATCGTGGAGTATAACGTCGTATGAGCAACCTCTGGTCTTACGGGCTAGGGCTCCACGAGGGTCTGGAGGTAGCCATCGATAGGGCACTGGCCTGTGACTGCGGAACCAAAAAGTGTGTGCTCTCGAGGGGCCGCATCATCCACATGTCGAATGGAGCAGGCACGCGCCGCACAGGTCTGCCGACGGCGCCGGCAGAGCGCTCTGAGCGGTTCCGGCATGCCTGCACTGCGAAGGCCGCTAAGGGCGACGGCCGGCGAGCCTACATCCCCATTGTACGCTGCTCTGCCGCAGGGACGCCCCCGCATGATTCTGAGGTCTGAGCCACTATCCCCTTTGGGCGAGGAGGAAGATCACTATGATAGTCAGCCGGAGACGCCAATTCATCGATCGATGGGAGACCTACTTCCCTGGCGCGGAGCTACCCATCGTGTTCAGCTACTCCGACGAGGAGGCTCCTCGGGATAAGGAGTCAACGGAAACGGACTCCCATTGCCTGATCTGCGATCTCGCACCCGTGCGCAAAGGGGCCACGCGGTGGTTCAGTGAGGAGACCATCAGGTGCAGCGGGGGGAGGCGCTATCTAGGATTCGACACTGAGCTGCGTCCCAACTTCGCGCACTTCCTTTCCTGCGGCATTCCGGGCGAACTGGAAGGGGAACGGTACAAGCGCTCCCCTAGTCTGGTGGAGGACTACCTTGAGGGTCAGCCCGACTTCGAGGCACCACGTCGCGCCATCCTGTTCAAGCGATGGGATGCCCTTGACGAGACGGATTCACCAGAGGTCGTCATCTTCTTAGCCACACCCGACGTGCTCTCGGGACTGTTCACGCTCGCGAACTTCGACGAGATCGACCCTCAGGCCGTGATCACCCCTTTCGGATCCGGCTGTTCCTCCATCGTGTACCACCCCTACAAGGAGCTTGACTCCGACCATCCGCGGGCAGTGCTTGGCATGTTCGATGTGTCCGCTCGCCCGTGCGTCCCTCCCAATGTGCTCAGCTTCGCCGTCCCATGGCCCAAGTTCACCCGCATGGTGGATCAGATGGATGAGAGCTTTCTGATCACAGACTCCTGGCGCAAGGTACGCTCTCGTCTCTGATGCAGGCGCGACAGAATGATAGTGGCCGACAGAGCCGTCCCCTCGCCAACACCTTCGCCGCGTTGTCCCTGAACCGAGCTCCACGCCTACGGCGGAATCCAGACTGGGTCGCCGACCGGCTGAACGATCCAACCGGGTGCTTCGTTCTGGTGTGGGGATCGAAAGTCCTCGTCACGGATGAATCGCCACCCCGGCCGACCTACCTTCGACCGCAGGACCTGAGCGATGAGTATCGCCAGGTGGACTCTGCGATCCTACTGGGAGAGGGCAAGGAGCACACCTATTTCGCCATCGGGTGGCCCAGCGACCAGGAACCGCCCTCGTCGGCGTTCTCGGCGGCGGGCACCTTTCGCCGCCTTCGCAGCGTGGCGACACTTTTGGATGGAGAGGCAGCAGCGCTGCTGGCATACGCAAAGGGGATGGTGCACTATCATGAGCGGCACCGATTCTGCCCGACGTGCGGGGCCCCGACAGTGCCCGAGGAGGGGGGGCACCTGCGCGTATGTACGGACCTTCACTGCGGTAGCCAGGACTTTGTCCGCACAGACCCTGCCATCATCGTCCTGGTGAGAACACAAGACCGGTGTCTCCTGGCGCGGCAGCCGACATGGCCCGGGAACCTCTACTCGATTATCGCCGGTTTCGTCGAGCCCGGCGAGAGTCTTGAGGCCGCCGTGGCCCGTGAGGTGGAGGAAGAGGCCGGCATCCAGGTCAAGGATGTGCGGTACCAGTCATCGCAGCCGTGGCCCTTTCCCCGTTCGCTGATGATTGGGTTCACGGCGACGGCAACAACCACGGCCATTCGGCTCAACGATGGGGAGTTGGAGGACGCACGTTGGCTGTCACGGGAGGATATCGCCCGGGAACTGATCCAAGGCGAGCTTCAACTCCCATCCCCTATCTCTATCTCCCATCGACTGATCGAATCGTGGTTCGACGCCGAAGGATCCGTGCCCTTGAGGCGTATCGTGGGCGGCCGCTAGCAGACTCACTTGTGCTCGACCCATTGGAATAAACGACTGACGGTCCGCCCCGTGTGCCGCGGCATGTGGGCAGCTCGACTCCCTAGATGCTGCCCGGAGGCCAATGCCCGTTGACGCACCGGGCTCCCGGTGCTATAATCTCGTCGCTAAGTCCCGTAGAACGAAGCCTATACTGCCAGGGCGTGTTGGCTGCGCCCTGGCTTTTTCAGACACTGAGCGCACAGCCGGATGAACGGGCATGCCGGCCGCCGCCCAGAACTCCGTATGCCTTTTCGTCTAGATTGACGGGTTTATGACCGGACCGGAAGCTACCGCCCTCAACATCCACATCACCGGCGTCGTTCAGGGCGTCGGGTTTCGCCCTTTCGTCTACAATCTGGCCACAGAACTCAGACTCGTCGGCTGGGTCCTCAACAGCTCTTCGGGAGTGGAGATCGAGGTTGTTGGGCCGCCAGCGGCGCTGAAGGCATTCAGCGAGCGTCTTGAATCGGACGCGCCGCCTCTGGCACGCATTGAGGACGTCACTGCAAAGAGTATCGCGGAAACCAGCGTCGAGCTACCCAAACCGGACGGCTTCGCCATCCGCCATTCCGAGGCGCAACCGGGGGAGTTCCAGCCGGTTTCGCCAGATGTGGCCGTCTGCGACGACTGCCTGGACGAGCTCTTCGACCCGGGCGATCGCCGCTATCGCTACCCGTTCATCAACTGCACGAACTGTGGTCCGCGATTCACGATCATCAGAGACATCCCTTACGATCGCCCTAAGACGACCATGGCGCCGTTCAAGATGTGCCAGGATTGCCAGGCAGAATACGACGACCCGACCGACCGGCGTTTCCATGCCCAGCCGAATGCGTGTCCGGTCTGTGGGCCTCGCGTCACGCTCCGAATCCCGGGACCAGGGGATAATCCGGCGATAGTGCTGCAGGAAGACGACGCAGTGCGGGCAACCCGGCAAGCCCTGCTGGTCGGGAAGGTCGTGGCCATCAAGGGCTTGGGGGGCTTCCACCTCGCCTGCGACGCGACGAACGACGAGTCCGTGAGGATGTTAAGGGAACGGAAGGGTCGGGTGGATAAGCCTTTCGCGCTGATGACGTTCGACCTGGAAGCGATAAGAGAGTTCTGCAACGTGAACGACGACGAGAGCGCCCTTCTCACCTCGCGGGAGCGTCCTATCGTCCTTTTGGAGAAACGGGCCACGAGCTCGATCTCCCCGGCCGTTGCGCCGGGCAGTGACACGCTGGGAGTGATGCTACCCTACACTCCGCTCCACTACCTGCTGCTGGAGCCAGCCGACGGATTCCCTGCCGCGCTCGTCATGACCTCGGGCAACTACTCGGAGGAACCTATTGCCACAGGCAACGACGAGGCTCTGGAGAGACTGGGTGCGCTCGCAGACGCCTTCCTGCTGAACGACCGCGAGATCCACGCCCGCTGCGACGACAGTGTGACGCGTATCGTTGCCAGGAAGGAGCTACCCATCCGCCGTTCGAGAGGGTACGCGCCGTATCCGGTTCATCTGCCCTTTCCGGTGCCGCAGATCCTGGCGGTGGGCGCGGAGCTGAAGAACACGTTCTGTCTAACGCGCGACCGCTACGCGTTCCTCAGCCAGCACATCGGAGACATGGAGAACTACGAGACACTCACGTTCTTCCAGGAGATGGTGGAGCAGCTGAAGCGCACGTTCCGCATCGAGCCGAAGATCATCGCCCACGACCTCCACCCAGGCTATCTGTCGACGCGCTACGCCGAGGAGCAATCGGCAGAGTACGACTCACGTTTCGCCATTCAGCATCACCATGCTCAGGTCGCCTCTTGCATGGCCGAGCACGGGCTCGCAGGCGAGCGCCCCGTCATCGGCGTCGCTTTCGACGGGACCGGCTACGGGACCGATGGAGCGATCTGGGGCGGCGAGTTTCTCATCATGGACTATGCATCCTTCCGGCGGACCGCCCACCTGAAGTACGTGCCACTTCCGGGAGGCGATGCCGCCATCCGCCGACCATATCGCATCGCGCTGGCCCACCTTTGGGCAGCGGGCGCGGCTTGGGATGAGGCCCTGCCTCCAGTCCAGGCAACTTCCGATGAGGAGCGGGTGGTCCTCCTTCGGCAGCTGGAGCGGCGTGTCAACACGGTCTCCACGTCGAGCAGCGGGCGGCTGTTCGACGCCGTCTCCGCCCTGGCGGGCGTGCGGCAGGAGATCAACTACGAGGCTCAGGCCGCTATCGAGCTCGAGGCCCTGGTCGAGGATGGTGTCGAACAGGCGTATCGCTTCGACTATGTCGACGACACGTCGCCAGCCCTCGCAATCGATCCAGCTCCGGTCCTGCGCGCCGTGGTCACCGACGTGAAGGCTGGGGCGCCCCGCGGCACCATCGCCGCCAAATTCCACAACAGCGTGGCCAGGATGATCCAGGACGTGTGTGTCCGGGTACAGGAGGAAGGCGGCCTCCACGAGGTTGTGCTCTCGGGCGGCGTGTTCCAGAACGTGGCCTTGTTGGAGCGCACCGTTCCTCTCCTAGCCGAGGCAGGTTTCAGCGTGTACACGCATCACTTGGTGCCACCCAACGACGGGGGGCTCTCTCTAGGTCAGGCCGTCATCGCAGCCGTGAAGAGCAGACTATGACATTGACGGACAGGTTTCGAAATCCAGAGACCGCCCGCGCCATCGCCGAGGTCATCCGCGCTCGATCCAGCCATCGCGTGCGACTGATGGAGTTCTGCGGCGGGCACACCCACGCCATCCTACGATTCGGCATTCCCTCACTCCTACCCGAGACGGTGGAGCTGCGGTCCGGGCCGGGATGTCCCGTCTGCGTCACGTCCGCTGCTGATCTGGACCACGCCATTGCCCTGGCACAGGTACCCGACGTCATCCTTACCACGTTTGGCGACATGATCCACGTCCCGGGCAGCCACACGTCGCTGGCTGAGGCCAAGGCCCATGGCGCCGACGTGCGAGTGGTCTACTCCCCGCTCGGCGCACTGCAGGTGGCGCGGCAGAACCCAGGCCGCCCCGTCGTCTTCCTCGGAGTGGGGTTCGAGACGACGGCACCCATGGTCGCCTCGGCGGTGCTCACGGCTGAGGAGGCTGGGTTGGAGAACTTCGCCGTCTATAGCACCCACAAGCTGACCCCGCCGGCCACGCTGGCTATTCTGGACTCTGGAGAGGTGGCACTCGACGGCGTCATTGGGCCAGGACACGTCACCACCATCATCGGGTCAGAGGCCTGGCGCTTTCTCCCCGACGACTACAGTATGGCATGCGCCATCGCCGGCTTCGAGCCCCTGGACCTGCTACGGGCCATTCTCGCGCTCGTGACCATGATCGAGAAGAGACAGCCCGGAATCAGCAACACTTACTCGCGCAGTGTCAAGCCGGAGGGAAATGCCCCTGCTCAGCAGGCGATCGACCGGGTCTTCGAGATCGCCGATGCCGAGTGGCGCGGGTTCGGCACGATCCCAGCGAGCGGCCTGCGGGTCGCGGAGGTCTACGGGCGATTCGACGCCGCTCGAGTGTTCTCGGTGGACGTGCCGCCCAGCAGGGAACCCCCTGGCTGCCGCTGTGGGGATGTTCTGCGAGGGATGCTTCTCCCACCAGACTGCCCACTGTTTGGCCAGGCATGCACTCCCCAGAGCCCTATCGGCCCCTGCATGGTCAGCGCCGAAGGGGCGTGCGCCGCTTGCCACAAGTACGGCGATCGCCCGGCTTGACGTTCGAGACGAAGTTGGAGGGTTCATGAGAGTGATCGCGGAAGTGACCGTAGTCCCCATCGGCGTCGGGGTGTCGTTGTCCAAGTACGTCGCCGTGTGCGAGCGGGTCTTTGCCGAGGCTGGCCTGACTGTAGAACTCCACGCCAATGGGACGAACGTCGAAGGCAACTGGGATGCCGTCTTCGCGGCCATCAAACGCTGCCACGACCAGATCCACCGATTGGGCGCTCCCCGAATTCACACAA
>JASFVD010000010.1:0-15642 GCA_050050015.1 Anaerolineae bacterium
GCGGGATACTCGTGTTTCTCGAAGGCGCGGAAGAGGGCAGTCAGGCTGTTGGCGATGGTTCCAGGCAGTAGCCCGGCATACAGCAGTCCGACTACCCAGAGCGTCTCGATGGTCAGCGGATTCTCCAGGGCCTGCCGCCCGGCCAGGAATCCGGCCAAGATCGGTATCACCGCCACGAAGAGGAGGATTCGCAGGACAGTCGTGTTGACAAAGACCTGGCGAGTCCGATGTCGATCCTGGGCCACCTCCCGGATCAGGTACATGTCCAGGCCGAAGTTGGCCAAGGTGTCGAACCACAGGTAGATGTTGGCTGCCGTGAAGTACCGGCCCATCCCGGCAGGACCCAGAATGCGGGCCATGAGAGCAGCAAACGCGAAGTCGATGATCCGATTGAAGAAGTTCAGCACGATGGGTGCCACTGAGTTCTTCGCGACGCGCTGGACGGTGTCGGCCTCATCCGACTGTCGGTAGAAGAAACGCCACAGGTAAAGCCCGGCCAGGAATAGGAGCGTCATGCCGGCGATGAAGCTGACGAATGCCCCAACTTTGATGCTGTTCGGAGTGTACTTGAATCGCACCGTCCAAGCCCCCGGTCTTGACAGCCGTACCCCGCGGAAGGTCCCGTTTACGCGGTAAATCCTGAGTTCCTCTTCCACTGCCTCAGGCTCCGTGGTCGAGCCTTCGGTGCTCTGTGGACGTATGAAGGCTTTCCAGCCGGGGAAGAACGAGTCACCCAGGACGAGCCAGCTAGGCTCTGACACGTCGACGTCAACCAGCACCTCGTTGATCGTACTGCTGACGATCGTTTGTGCAGTTGGTGTCCCTCGGGTTCCGCCGCTTGCCTGCTCGGTCGCCGGGGAGTTCTGCGGCTTCGGCTCCTCCAGGATCACGTGGTGGCGCGGGTCGTAGGCCTGAACCGCGGACTCGAAGTCCACGGTCTCCACTGTCGCTGATGTCGGCAGCGTGAAGGCCCGGGGCATAGCCCCGAGATTCTCGTAGACACGCACTGCCTCATCCTGGTAGATCTGCTCGTATTTCGGGCTTGTGATCTCAACCTCTGTGATAACGTACTTCACGTTGAGGAGGTCGGTGAGCGGGCTGTCGAGGCTCGACCAGGTGCGGAAAGACGCGATGCGATTGTAGGCGACCTGGTCCTGTTCCTCGATCAGCGCCATGTAGTCTCGGTACTGGTCGCTGAACAGGGAGTCGTAGCCCGCCACGCACGGCAGTCCGTGGAGCATGCCGGTGTTGGCCTTCATCGTTTGTCCGGTGCCCAGAGGTGTGAACGTCGCGTAGCGCCAGGGCAGATCTCGCTGTCTGAGGAAGGTGACGACTGGGGGGGTGTAGTCCAAGAGCGTCGGGTCGACGGCCGGGTTGAATCCCGCGCCAAATGCGACGAGATCGAGAACGACCAAGCCAACCACGGCGATTCCCCATATCCATTTCCTCCGGATCAGAATCGGGCAACGGCTGACGCGGAGGACGAGCCCGCTGCCCGCCAGGAGAAGGCCGAAGAGAGCGACCCACTGGGCTTCATAGGAGTAAAAGGCACGATGCCCGGAAAAGGCTGATGACGCGCCTGCCAGGGATAGGTAGGCCTGCGCCACCAGCGGCTCAATGTGGGCGAAGAACACTCGGCTGAGAACAAGCCCGAGCAGCGTCACCAGACCGCCCCAGAATGCGAGACTGCCGACAACGGAGACCAACGACCGTGGCCCACCCAGCGCGAACGCCGAGCTCAATCGGTGGCGTGGGGCGCCAGCGCGCCGATCAGTTCTTGCTTGCTCGCTTGCGCTCTCCGGACCTCCCTGGCGGTTCCTGATCTGCCTTAGGGCCTCATCCTTGGCTTGTCCCCGCTGCACTTTCTCGACCCCAAACCCGGCAAGTACGGCGACGGAAACGGTCAGCGGGAAGACCCAGCGGAACGGCGAGTGTGACTGTTTGAGGAACGGGAGCGCATAGACGAGTGCGTACACTGGCGTCCCAAAAACGCAACCGAGGGAGAAGAGAGAGAGGAGGGCGAAGAAGGGAATGACTGTCCTCCCGCTCTCAGACTCAGCCTCTGGACGCCGACCAGACGCACGTGACAGCAATCGCCCCACCCGGGGACCGAGCCACGAAGCGACTGCCAGGGCGGTCAGAAGGAGAGGCAGCAATCCCAGGTAGGCTCCCCCCTCCACGTAGTTCTTGATCCCCCAATACACGTATTGCCCGTCTCCGCGTTCCAGGGCTGGCGCCCACTGCCAGGAGAACAGATCGAAGATGCTGTGGTGGGCCGGATTGCCGAAGAAGTTTGGCATGGCGAACGCGATCACCCGACGGGGCGGGTAGGCCCAGGATAGCACCTGCTGAAGGCTCGCTGCCTGCTGGCCTCCCCGAAAGCTAGTGGAAACCACCTCATAAAGCGGCACGAGTTGGACGGCGCCCAGCGCCAATCCTAAGGCAACCATCAAAGCCAGCCACAGAACGGGCCGGACCAAGGATCGTGCCGCTTGCCGCCACCTGCGGGGCTTCGGCCCGCCGAACGGAAGCGACCCGTCACCGCCATCAGAACCCTGCGTCGTCTCCGCCGAGGCTCTATCGGACAGGAGCACACCACCGAGGCGCCAGGCTGCATACAGGGCCATTACCAGCAGGACGAGATACGTGTTTTCGGCGTGCCCCGCCAGTATCTGACAGCCCAGTCCCGCCGCTCCCAGAAGCGTCCAAGGCAGCGATGCAGGGCGTCCGCCCAGCGCCGGCCTCTGTTTCACCACCAGCTCCACCATCGCGAGCATAAGGGAGAGCCACGAGGCACCGGCAATGATCATCGGGTGCACCACCGACACCACCATGAACCCGCTGAACTGGAACGTGATGCCCGCGATCAATCCTCCCAGGCGGTGAATGTGCAAGACGCGAGAAAACAGATAGGCAAAAGCCCCCGCCATTCCCAGCTGGAGCCAGGTAAATATGCCGTAGGCCCGCCATAGGGGCAGAGCATAGAAGATTACGTTGAGAGGGTAGAGCGCCGAGTGCTGGCCGTTAGCCAGGAACGGATGTCCGGCGAATATATAGGGATCCCAAAGGGGGAGTTGACGGGTATGGATGGACTCGACCAGAAAGCGCTTCCATGCCAGGTTCTCCAGCACCAGATCGGCCAGCAGATGGTTCTGGGGATAGGATACGCCGAGCTCGTTCGCCGCTGCTTTGTAGGGCTCGAAGGTGAAGAGAATGTCCGCCGGCAAAAGGGTCTTCGCCCCCAACGCGACGGATCCGAAGAGCATGAGCGGGAGCAGCAGAAGAAGGACAAGAATGCCCAGATCGGGCAGCCGCTTGCGGATCATACGGGCTGGCGGTCGGTCGGCCGCAAGTGATGATGGCGCCACCAGATCTTCCAAACGCCCAGTGCAGCCTCAATCTTGACGGGCATGGTCATCTTGGACTCGCCGATTCGCCGATCCTCGAAGTATATTGGGATTTCCAGCGTGCGATAGCCCAGCCGGCTAGCCACGAAGGCCATCTCGACCTGGAACACGTAGCCTTGAGAGCGGATCGCGCCCAGGTCGATGCCCAGCAGGGTCTCCCGGCGCCACGCCTTGAAGCCCGCCGTGATGTCGTGGATGGGTGACTGGAGGACCAGCCTTGTGTACAAGTTTGCCCACCACGAGAGGAGCACTCGCCCCAATTCCCAGTTCTTGTCAGTCTGCCCGCCCTCGACATAGCGGGACCCGATGACGACATCGTAGGTCGCCAAGTGTTCAAGGAGTCGGGGGACGTCGCTGGGAGAGTGCGAGAAGTCACAGTCCATCTGGACCACAGCCTCTGCCCCGCGATTCAGTGCCCGGCGAAATCCGTCCACGTAGGCACGCCCCAGACCTTTCCGGTCTCGGCGGTGGAGCACGTGGACGTGATCGGGATGTTCGTTCGTGAGCTCGTCGGCGATGAGTCCTGTGCCGTCGGGGGATTCATCATCGATAATGAGGATGTCCAGATCTGGCAGGTTCAACCCGAGCAACGCCTCGGTCATCGGCCGAACGTTATCAGCCTCGTTATATGTAGGGATTACGATGGTGGGTCTCACAAAGAGATCCAATCGCGTTCGAGCGTTCGCCCTACTGCGATGCTGAGGAGCGGATCCCCGTCGATCGCCCCGTGTAACGTCGCATGCGGCGAGGGGGCGTGAGTCACAGAATGAGGGGCGATCAGCTGCACCGCAGGACCTAGCCCTCTTCGCTCCATCTAAGGGGTGGTCTGTGTCTATTCGTCACCCAGCCCTGGAGGATGCTTGACATGCTTGGACCGTCCCGGTGGCTACGCGTGGATGGCATAGATCGGGGATGATTCCGTCCTTGAGTCTCGTTCCTGCTCATGAACGCGGGCAAAACGGATGGGGAGGATACCATAGCTCATGGGGGCTGTCAAGCTTTGCGATCTCCCCAGCCGATGGTATAATCGCAGGCCGCCTGAGACCAAGGGGCTCAATAGAGCTCCTTGCGGGTGGGTTCTTGATACCCGCCGGGTGCGGCGGACTTACGTCCGAGAGATACCTGTAGCTTGCCGAGGGAGCTGGGGAACTCGATATCTTATGGGACTAGGAGAGCTGGTCGAAGCAGTTGTGACCTGGGCGCAGTCCGTTGTTAGCACGATGGGCTATCCCGGGCTCGTGTTGGTGATGTTCCTGGAGAATGTCTTTCCCCCCATCCCTTCGGAAGTCATTCTTCCTCTGGCGGGCAGCCTGGCCCTCGAAGGCCGCTTCACCTTGCTGGGCGTGACCCTGGTAGGCAGCTTGGGTTCAGTCGCCGGAGCCCTGGTGTTCTACGGCCTCGGTTATGTGTTCGGCGAGCAGAGGGTGCGAGGGCTGATGAGACGCTACGGGAAGTGGCTGATGCTGTCCGAACAGGATTTCGACAGGGCGCTGGAATGGTTCGATCGCTACGGTGAGAATGTGATCTTCTTCGGGCGTATGGTCCCGATTGTTCGTAGTCTGATTTCGATTCCGGCGGGCATCTCCGAGATGAACTTGGCCTACTTCGGGGCATACACAGCTGTTGGAACCGCCTTGTGGAGTTTCCTGTTGGCGTTTGCGGGATATCTCCTGGGCAGAAGCTGGATGCTTGTTAGTGAGTGGGTCAGCCGCTACGAGAAAGCGACGCTCGCGGTTGGGATCCTTGTGGTCGCCGTTTTCCTGGTCAGGCGTCTACTCCAGCGGCGACGGCTCCGGTCCTCTCCGGACACCTGAGACTACCGAGAGTTCCAAGAGGTGCTGGGTAGATTCACCTGGTGCCGTGGCTCGGTCGCGTTCCGAGCCAAAGGCCCGGTATAGCATGATAGCTCGTCTCACGAGGTGCTTGCTGCTGCCGTGACCGATGGTATAATCCGCGCCTGAATCGAGTCTGGTCAGTTCAAGGAGCGTGCTGATCGATGGAGAGTCTACTGGAGAACATCCCAACCTATCTGACGATCCTATCTACGGTCTGTGGAGGGGTCATCGTGGCCCTGTTGGGCGGGATGGCGATCTGGACGTTCCGCGACATACAGGCTCGATCTCGCGATGTGCTGGCCCAGATCCTGGCCACGGTCTTAGTGCTTGTGTTGCCTGTCGTGGGCTTGGTTGTCTACCTTATGCTCCGTCCTCGCGAGACGCTTGAAGAGGCCTATGAGCGATCCCTCGAGCAGGAGGCCTTGCTCCAGGCGATCGAAGAGCCGGACGAATGCCCCGGCTGCGGGCAGCGCGTGGACGGCAGTTTTCTCTACTGTCCCGACTGTCACACGCGACTCAAGAAAGCGTGCCCAGAGTGCGAGAAGCCACTCCGGCTTCACTGGTCCCTTTGCCCCTACTGTGGCGCAAGCGTCACGGCGCAAGCTCTCGAGCCCGTGCCGTCCTCGACTAGGGAGAGAACCGCGGCAGACGTATCACCCTCAGAGGTCTAGGCGAGGAACGCCTTCCCCTCCTTCTTCCGGGGCTTCGACGACCGAGGCGGTCCTCATCGCTTCCCTCGAGCGCCTCTGGCGCAGTCCACTCGCGGGATCCGAGGTCTAAACCTCCTCGCTCTCGCCGATCACGTGGACTTTCAGCATGTTGGTCTTCTTGCCCTGACCAAAGGGGATCCCTGCTGTCAGCACAGTCCGGTCGCCCCACGCCACTAGACCCTCCTGTCGGGCTGCCCGAATCATCATCGCTACCATCTCGTCCGTGGTCTTGAATTCATCCACCTCCACGGGGACCACACCCCATACAAGGGCTAGCCGATAGAGCGTCCTCTCATTGGGCGTCACGGCTACGATCGGTACCGATGGGCGGTGACGCGCCACCATCCGCGCTGTGGTGCCTGACATCGTTGCGGTGATGATGGCGTGCGCATCGACTTCGTCGGCGATGGCCACAGCGCTTGAGCTTATCGCCTCCGTGATGACCTCGCGGCAATCCTGGGCGCATTCGACTAGACGAGTGCGGGGCAGGTGAGCCTCTGCGTTTGCGCAGATTTTCGCCATAGTCTCTGTCGCCTTGATGGGATACTTCCCTACGGCAGTCTCGCCTGAGAGCATTACCGCGTCTGTGCCGTCGAGGATCGCGTTAGCGATGTCCGAGGCTTCCGCCCTCGTGGGGCGCGGGTGTTCCATCATCGATTGGAGCATCTGGGTCGCCGTGATCACCGGCTTTCCTGTCCGATTGCAGCTCTTGATCAGGTGTTTCTGGTGGAAGGGAACCTCTTCGGCCGGGGTCTCGACGCCAAGGTCCCCTCGGGCGACCATGATGCCGTCGGCTTGGGCCAGGATAGCGTCGAAGTCCGATAGGGCCTCCGGTTTTTCGATCTTGGCGATGATGGATGGCGCTCTGGCTCTCAGAGAGGTCAGATAGTGGCGTAGTTCGCGAACGTCTGCCGCACGGCGAACGAACGAGAGTGCGAAGTAGTCCACGCCTTGTTCGAGGGCGAATGCAGCATCCTCCTTGTCCTTGTCAGTCAGGGTGGAGAAGGTGAGCTTTGCCCCTGGCACGTTGATGCCCTTGTGTGACGTGAGGCGTCCCCCCGTCACGACACGTGCTTGCAGGCGTCCTACTCCGGTGTGTCTCTCGACCTTCAGGGCCAGATTGCCGTCATTCAGGAGGATTGTCTGGCCGGCATTCAGATCCCGAAGCAACTGTGGATGGGGCACGGGGATCTCACCGTCCGCCCCCGCCTCCGGGGCGGTAGTGAGCGTGACCGTCTCTCCTTCGCGGAGTTCGAGTGGTTCATCATCGATATCTCCAACGCGCAGCTTAGGCCCCTGCAGATCGGCAACGATACCGATCAGGCATCTCTCCTCCCTTGCCACATCCCTCAGTTTGGCGATGGTCTCCCTGTGATCGTCACGACTGCCATGGGAGAAGTTGATGCGTGCCACATCCATGCCGGCCTGCATCAGGGCCCGCATCTTCTCGGAGGTGTTTGTGGCTGGTCCTATGGTGCATACGATCTTCGTGCGTGGCATAGGTTCCGCCTTTCGCGAGACAAAGCCGGATGCCGCCGACCCAGCGCCGACACGCATAAGTCAGCGTAGCGGATTGCTGCCGGCATCTCCGGCACATACCGGGCGCCCCGCAGCAGTCAGCTGGCTGCGGGGCGGGGGGCGGTGTGCTACCTGTCGTGGCGGGGACAGTTCGTCAGCTCATCTGGAAGGCTCGGTGACGTACAGCCTCCTAGCGGAGGTTGATGAACGCTTTCATGCCCGCGTAGGTCGCGGCGTCACCCAGCTCCTGTTCGATGCGCAGCAGCTGATTGTACTTCGCAACCCGCTCCGAGCGGCACGGCGCTCCAGTCTTGATCTGCCCAGTATTCAAGGCCACGGCTAGATCCGCAATGGTCGCGTCCTCTGTCTCGCCCGAGCGGTGCGACACGACCACGGTCCATCCCGATCGCTGCGCCATCTGCACAGCGTCAATGGCCTCGCTCAACGAACCGATCTGGTTGACCTTGCAGAGCAGTGAGTTGCAGGCTTGTAGGTCAATCGCCTTCCTCACGCGTTCGGTGTTCGTGACCAATAGGTCGTCGCCCACGATCTGGATCTCATTGCCCAACCGCTGCATCATCAGCCCCCAGCTGTCCCAGTCGTCCTCGTGCAGGCCATCCTCGATGCTCACGATGGGGTACTTCTCCACCCAATCGGCGTAGAAATCGACCATCTCGGCGCCCGTGAGATCGCGGCCCTCTTTCTTCAGGACGTACGTCCCGTCTTCAAAGAACTCGCTCGCGGCTGGATCCAGGGCGATACTGATGTCGCGTCCAGCCTCGTATCCCGCGTTGTCTATGGCCTCCAGGATCACCTCGATGGCTTCCTCATTTGCCCTAAGGCTCGGCGCGAAGCCTCCCTCGTCGCCGACACCCGTCGACTTACCTTGAGCTTTGAGAACACCCTTGAGCGCGCTGTACACCTCGCTTCCCCAGCGCAGAGCCTCGCCAAATGTTGGTGCGCCGACCGGCACGATCATGAACTCCTGCAGGTCGGGTCCGTCCACGGCGTGTTTGCCGCCGTTCAAGATGTTCATCATCGGCGTCGGTAGCACGTGGGCGTGAACGCCGCCGATGTATCGATACAGTGACAGCTGCAGCTCGTTGGCCGCGGCCTTGGCGACAGCCAGCGAGACTCCCAGAATGGCGTTTGCTCCCAGGTTCTCCTTGTGCGCGGTGCCGTCCAGCTCCACCATGTACGCATCGATGCCGGCCTGGTCGGTCGCGGGCCATCCGACGAGCTCAGGCGCGATCACGTTGTTCACGTTTGAAACGGCCTGCTTCACACCCTTGCCTCCGTAGCGATTCTCATCGCCATCTCGGAGTTCCAGCGCCTCGTGAATGCCCGTCGACGCACCGGAGGGCACGGCGGCCCGGCCCCAAGCCCCGTCGGCCAGGACCACTTCTACCTCCACCGTCGGATTCCCGCGGGAGTCTAGAATCTCGCGTGCAAAGATTACTTCGATCTCCGTCACAACCATTGTTCCTCCTTGTCTATTCCGCCCCTGGGTGTGGCACACCCGCCGTTGACGTGAGGAGACAGAATCCTGCAACCGTGGATTTGGCCCCAACGTCGGCCGCCGGAGAGCGAAACAACGCTGATAGTCCCACCACGAATGGGGGTCATCCCACCATCTTACGAGAGTCCCATCAGCTTGTACAGTCGCTCAAAGTCGAAGTGTTTGGCGAACAGCGCTTCAAATTGCTCAAGCTTCGATTCCTGTCCCAAGCGAGTCTTCCCGAAGACGCGCTCGATTGACTCTACGGTTTCCAGCGTGTTCTGGCGAACCAACAGTACCGGTACTCCGATTTCCTCCGCTCGTCGGAGGACCTCCGGCATCGGTCGCAGATTCCCGGTCAATATCAGGCAGCGGGTCGCTGCCTCCAACCCGACGAGCTGCATGTCCGAGCGGTCCCCACCCGTGATCAAGGCTTTTGCACCCGGGACGCGTCGAATCCGCGGAAGCGCCTGATCGACGCCCATGGCACCGACGACTAGGCGCTCGATCAGCGCCTCTCCTTCTTCGGGCAGAGCCAGGAACTTGGCGTTCAGCACCTCGGCCAGCTCATTCACGCTGATGGCTTGGAGTTCTTCTCTAAAGGGAATCGTGCCCAGGACGCGGATGCCTTGCTGCTCCAAACACGGGGTGCAGATTTTCTCGGAGAGCTTCCGCTCGCCTTCGGGCACTGCGTTGATCATTGTTCCGATGAGCTGATCGTACAGCTGACGGTAAGCGGTGATGCAGTCGTCCCCTTGGTTGACCCGATTGTGATAGCGAATGATCGCCAGAGCCTGCAGATCGAAGGTCTCCGTCACCGTCTTGGGGTCCAGGCCCAGGCTGACCCCCTCTCGCAGGGAGCCTCCGCCCTCGACCAAGACGATGTCCTTGTCTTTGATCTTCTCATACGCTGCCCGTACCTCGCTCATCAAATCGCGGTCGGCGCAGCCGCAGCGCATCTCTCGGGCGAGCGATGGTGTTAGCAGGACCCCGACTAGGTCATCGCTGGCCTCCGACAGGTCAAGCGTCCGCCTCACGAAGTCGGCGTCCTCATCCACGGCCCGACCCGGCACCGGCTCCCAGGGCTGAGTCGAGAGCGGCTTGAAATAGCCGACCTCGTATCCTTGCCGCTGGAACTCCCGCCCAAGCGCCAGGCAGACCGCCGTCTTTCCGGAGAAGGGCTCGATCGATGTGACGTATAAAGCCTTCATGACTTGCTCCTTTTTCTCGTCTTGCGGCGTGACAATGGCCTGTTGGCCCAACTTGCTTATTGTGAAGATAGTACCAGACGCATATCAATCGCCATGGCTCCGCGACCTTCCTCGAAGACCGTCAGTGGGTTGATGTCCAGTTCTACGATCTCGGGGAAGTCCGTCACCAGCTGACTGATCCGCATCAAAGCATCTATCATCGCTTCGTGGTCCGCCGGCGGCTCCCCGCGAACGCCCGCCAGAAGCGGATAGGACCGGATCTCGTGGATCATCTCCTCAGCTTCCTTACGGCTGAACGGAGCCAGACGGAAGGCGACATCCTTCAGGGCCTCCACGTAGATGCCGCCCAGCCCGAAGGCAACCAGGGGGCCAAACTGCGGATCGCGGTTCATCCCCACTAGCACCTCGCGACCGCCCATCACCATCTCCTGCACCAGGCAGCCCCAGACCCGCGCGTCTGGCATGTAGCGACTGGCCCGGTACACAATTAGATCGAACGCATCCCTTACGTCCGTCGGCGAATTGAGATTGAGTTTGACGCCGCCGACGTCCGTCTTGTGGAGGATGTCCGGAGACGCTACCTTTAGCACCACAGGGTACCCTATCTCCTCCGCCCTCTCCACGGCCTCTTCAGGTGTCTCCGCCAGGTGCGACTCAGGCACGGGGAATCCGTAGGCTTCCAGTACTTCCCTCGCCTCGGCGTCGCCGATGGATGCCCGGCCTTCCTCACGCACCTGTGCAAACAGCTCCTTCACGGGCGGCCTGCAGACCTCACAGGACTCTGGCTCGAAGAAGGGCCGTTCCTTCTCCACCCGATATGCGTCCATCGCTGCCAAGGTCGCAGCGACGCGCTCGGGGAAGGGGTAGTTGGGTACCCCGTACTCTCGTAGCACGCGCACCCCTTCGGAGATGCGCGCTTCGCCCATGAAGCAGGCCAGGATCGGCTTGTCCGATTCCTGTGAAAGACGGCCCACCGCGTGCGCTGTCTTTTCAATCTCGGTCATAGCCTGCGGCGTGACGATCACGATGAGCCCGTCCACCTTCGGATCGCGCATCACGAGCTCTATGGCATGCTCGTATCTGTCAGCAAGCGCATCACCCAGCACGTCCACCGGATTGGCCGCGCTGGCCGCGCCTGGCAGGTAGTCATCGAGAGCCTGAACCGTCTCGTGACTCAACCGTGGGATCTCAAGACCCGCGTGCTCCACCGCATCCGTGGCCAGGATCCCCGGCCCACCGGCGTTCGTCACGATGCCTATGCGGTTGCCTTGCAGGAGCGGCTGGTACGCAAATCCCAGGGCGTAGTCGAACAGCTCCTCCATAGAGCTGGCTCGCGTGACCCCGATCTGCTTGAAGGCGGCTTTGTAGGCTGCCTCCGATCCCGCCAGACTCCCGGTGTGGGAGGAGACGGCCCGCGAGCCGGACTTTGTCACGCCGGACTTGATCGCCACCACGGGCTTCTTCCGTGTCACTTGATGCGCCACGTCCATGAACTCCTGCCCGTCGGGCAGCCCCTCGACGTAGATGAGAATGACCCTCGAGTTTGGGTCGTCTCCCCAGGCTCTCAGCAGGTCGGTCTCGCTTACGTCGGCCTTGTTCCCCAGGCTGGCGAACTTTGAGAAACCTATGCGTCCTGCCATCGCTAGGTCGAGCACCGCGGTGCCCAGCGCACCCGACTGAGACATGAACGCAATGGGGCCGCCGGGCGGCATGCCGGCGGCGAACGTAGCGTTCAAGGGAGTCTCCGTGTCAATCACGCCCAAGCAGTTGGGCCCGATAAGGCGCAGGTCGTACTCGTGGGCGATATCGATCAGCTCTCGTTCTAGCTCTAGTCCTTCGCGACCAGCCTCGCGGAAGCCGGCCGTGATGATGACCACGGCTGCCGTCCCCTTTTCCCCGCACTCCTTAAGGACGTGAGGCACGATCTTCGAGGGGACTACGATCACGGCCAAATCCACGGGGTTCGGCACGTCGAGGACAGAACTATACGCCTCAAGTCCCAGGATCCCGTCCGCCTTGGGGTTGATCGGGTAGAGGCGCCCGTCGTAGCCTCCCTTCTGTAGATTGTCGAGGACTGCATAGCCCAGCTTCTCAGAATCCCTTGACGCTCCGATGACGGCCACTGAATCAGGTCGAAAGAAATTGTCTAACATAGCTTCCTCGTTGTGTCTCGTCGAATGTGCTGATAGCGCGAAGTCATCATAGTATAAGGCGGTGCTTTTGGCAACCAGCGCCTGCCAGGTCCGTTTCCCACGCCGAGCATCTCTCCTTGCACGCACCCTTGCCCGAAGAAGGTTGTATGATACAATTTCGCCGGAGGGTACCCTATGCCGATACGAGTGCTTCCAGAGCACGTTGCCTCACAGATTGCCGCCGGCGAAGTGGTGGAGAGGCCAGCGTCCGTCGTCAAGGAGCTCGTCGAAAACGCCATCGACGCTGGCTCGACTACGGTCCATGTGGAGACGCGGAGCGGAGGGAAGAGCTTCATTCGCGTCGTCGACAATGGATGCGGCGTGCCTCGCGACGAAGTGGAGCTCGCCTTTCGCCGGCATGCGACCAGCAAGCTGGCCACGGCGCATGACCTGGAGCGCATCACGACGCTCGGCTTCCGAGGGGAGGCCCTGGCCTCCATAGGCGCTGTCAGTCGAATGACCTTTGCGACCAGGTCTGAAGGCGAAGCAGTGGCGACGCATCTCCGGGTGGAGGGAGGCGAGATCGTCGCCCGCCGCGAGGTGGGACGACCACTGGGGACGGACGTTAGTGTCGAGAATCTCTTCTTTAACGTCCCTGCGCGTCGCAAGTTCCTTCGCACGGATCGCACCGAACGCCGGCACGTGGATCGCTGGGTGACCCGCTATGCGATGGCCTACCCGGATCTCCATTTCTCGCTCGACCATGGCGACAGGAACGCGTTCCGTTCGCCCGGGACCGGTGACCTGCGGGACGTGCTTGTCGCAGTGTACGGGGTCGACGTTGGAGAGAGGGCGCTGGACATCATCCCGGTAGCCCGAGCTGAGGGCGGCGTTCGCGTCTCAGGGCTCGTGGGCCCTCCCTCCTTCCACCGAGCCAACCGCACCTACATCACCGTCTTCGTGAACGGACGCTGGGTCAAGGATGCCAGCCTCACCTATGCCATTACCCAGGCCTATCATCGGCTCCTGCCCGACGGCCGCCACCCGCTGGCCGTGGTCATGGTCGACCTGCCCCCGTCGGACGTGGACGTGAACGTCCATCCTGCGAAGGCCGAGGTTCGTTTTCGAGATGGTGACACTGTCTTCCGTGCCGTGCAGAAGGCCGTGCGACGCACGCTGGTCGAACGCGCGGACATGCCGACGCTCGGCGGTTCTGTCGGTCGCCGTGAGCTAGACCGCACTTGGCAGGATGTCGCAGCCGCAGGAGGCGGGGTCGAGGTCCGCCGCGAGCGACTGGCTGGTCTCGGCCAGCGGCATGAGGCCGAGGGAGAACAGCTCCGACTCGAGACCGACCCGTCAGTGCATCCCGATCGAGGTCCCATCCCCCCGCTGCGTGTCATCGGGCAGCTCGGAGCCACGTACATCGTGGCCGAGGGCCCGCGAGGTATGGTTCTCCTCGACCAGCATGCGGCTCACGAGCGTGTGCTCTTCGAGCAACTGCTCGCCGAACGAGAGCGGGCTGAGGTCGCTTCACAGTCCCTGCTGGAGCCGGCGCTTGTCGAGCTGGGGCCGGAGGCCGCGGACGTGGTCGAGGAACACGCAGAATCGTTGGGCCAACTCGGCTTCGACATCGAGTCCTTCGGCGGGTCGACGATGCTCGTGCGGTCCATGCCTTCAATCGTAGCTGGGGACGAACCAACACGCGTATTGGAGGACGTTGCAGCGGAACTGATGGCAGGGGACAGGCCGCTAGCGGTCTCTGTCGAGGAGGCTGTCGCGAGGCGGGTCTGCAAGCGAGCCGCGATCAAGGCCGGTCAGGTGCTTGAGCAGGCCGAGATGCGGGAGATGATCCGGTCGCTCGAGCAATGCGAGAGTCCTCAGACGTGCCCTCACGGCCGACCGACGATGATCCATCTCACCGTACAGCAGCTCGCCCACGAGTTTGGGCGTTCCTAGACGCTCGCGCCGGAGTTGGCGCTGCAGGAGGAGAGGGATATGACGACGTACGTGTTGCTCTGGAATGTGCCGCCGCAGATGCCCGGTGAGATAAGGTCTCTGGGGGAGCGGGTGCGGGGGTTCGAGCGGGAGCTGGCACAGCGCTTCTCGGATGTCCAGAGCGTCGCCAGCTATGCGCTACTCGGCCCGTACGACTTTCTGCACATCTTCGAGGCGCCAGATGCCAATGCGGCTGCCAAGGTAGCCCTGTTGGCCCAGGCCTTCGGCGCCGGTACCACGCAGACCCTCACCGCCATTCCCTTCGACGAGTTCAACGCCATCGTCGACGAGGTCTAAAGAGGTTGCTCCGCACTCAACTGAAGGCCATCCGCGTCGGTCAGAATCCCGCAGGGTCGCGGGCCTGCGGCGATGATCCTCACGAACCTATCAAGTCCTCTATGAAGCTGTAGTCAGGGTCGGTTGCCCGTGCTCGATCCCGTCCAGGTGCGTCGCGTATGGAGGCCAACTCGCCACGGTCCAGCCAGATGACGCCACACCGCGCGCAGTTGTCCACCACCACGTGGCCCGGACCGTAATAGGGATGAGTCCCCATCGTTTGGCCACAACAGGCACACGACACCCTTCGCTCCAGCTCCCTCCGATCGATCGGTCGCGTCGGATCGGGCTCGCCCGATGCCCGCGCCCGAAGGAGCTTGACGATCACCGCGAATGCCTCCTGGCTTGCCAGAACCCCTTGACACGTCTCGCAGTGGAGAACCCGTACCTCGGCTACCGAAGCCGTCGACATGGTGGAGGAGCAGATTGGACAGTAGGTGTCGCCACTCTCCCCCAGCACGGCCACGCCGTCCTCAGATGGTTTGGGGAAGGCGAAGGAGCCGCAGTACTCGCAGTGGAAGTAGTGGCGACCCGGCACCAGCTCCATGGGTGCACCGCAACTGTCGCATGCCGGATGGGTCACGCTGTCGTCTCTCACCATCATACTCCCATCGGGGTCCGACCCTCGACGCGTTCGCCTTGGCCGGCTGCCCCCTTAGCTTGCCAGCGCCAGAAGGCTGCGCATCGCCTCGAATGCCGTCACCATGTCCTCAGCGCGATAGCTGACGTGTCGTCCTTGTCGATCTGAGCCTGGAAAGAACGCTGCTTGGTCGGCCATAGCCGAGCTGGGGAACTCGATCGTCAACGTCACCGGGAGCGAGATACGGAGGGGCTCAGCGGCGTCGCCGTTGCGCAGCCGCGTCACGGCACGCCGTGCTCCGTCGTAGATCCTCTCCACCGCGAGCTGCGGAGAGAGACACCTGGCCGCCGAGTGCCCCGTCGCCTCCTTGACCGCCACTGTCTCGATGCCACCCAGGAGTGCGCGGGCTTCCTCGCACGC
>JASFVD010000011.1:0-15396 GCA_050050015.1 Anaerolineae bacterium
CGTGGATCAACCCCGACGATGCTCGCCGCAAGGGTATGAGCGAGGAGGCCTTCGCTGCCCAACAAGCTGAATTCTGGCGTAGCGGTCTTGCTGAGTGGGGACAGGGGCCCGATCGCATCCGCATGCTGCGCGAAACTGCCGATTTCATCATATATACACCAGGGAGCGACGCTGGCGTTCCGGTCTCCATTCTTCAATCCCTTGCTGCGCCACCGCTAAGCTGGGACGGCGAGGCCGAACTGCTGCGTGAGCGCATCCAGGGGGCGGTCAGCGCCCTGTTGGGGCTCGTGGGGGTAGATGCCGATCCGGTTCAATCCCGGGAACACATCCTGCTCTCCAACCTCTTTGAGCATTTCTGGCGACAAGGCGTGGACTTGGATCTGCATAAGCTGATTCTCTCCATCCAGAATCCCCCCGTCCGCAAGCTAGGTGTCTTCGACGTCGATACGTTCTTCCCGAAGGAGGATCGCGCCCAGCTGGCGATGCGAATCAACAACATCATTGCCGCGCCAACCTTCGAGAGCTGGCTCAAGGGCCAGCCGCTGGACGTGGCAGGTTTTCTGGGAACGCCCAGTGGAAAGCCGCGACATTCGATATTCTACATTGCGCACCTGAGTGATGCGGAACGCATGTTCTTTGTCACGATGCTCCTCAACCAGATCATCACCTGGATGCGTACGCAACCGGGAACCACGAGTCTGCGTGCGCTGCTGTATATGGACGAGATCTTCGGTTTCTTCCCGCCCGTGGCCGAGCCGCCAAGTAAGCAGCCCATGCTTACGCTGCTCAAGCAGGCCCGCGCTTTTGGCATTGGAGTGGTCCTTACGACACAGAACCCTGTCGACCTCGACTACAAGGGGCTGACCAATGCGGGCACGTGGTTCATCGGGCGTCTGCAGGCGGAGCGCGACAAGCTGAGAGTCCTTGATGGATTGGAGAGCGCTTCGTCGCAGGCAGGACAGGTCTTGGATCGAGAGCAGCTCAGCCGCATCATGTCGGCGCTTCGCAAGCGCGTCTTCTTGCTCCACAACGTCCACGAGGAGGGACCCGTCACGTTCCAGACGCGCTGGGCAATGAGCTACCTTCGTGGCCCGTTGACGCGTCTTCAGGTGCGGCAACTGATGGCGGAGCGGCAAGCTGACGCCCCACCGCAGGCAGCTCTCGAGCGGACGCCCGTTGCTCCCCGCGGGCGAGCGCCTGTGACGCCAACCGCGGATGCCCTGGCTGCCGCAGAGGAGGCGACCCCTCCGGAGATTGGTCTTTCCAGGATGCCTCCGTCACTCTCCTCTCGGGTTCAACAGGTCTACCTTCCGGTGCGCCGCGAGGCATCGACCGCTGCAGTGGAGATCGAAGGCGCGGGGCGCGGCCGGATCGAGACGCAGAGTTACCACCTCGTCTACTTGCCGGGACTGCTTGGGGTTGGAAGGTTGCACTTTGTGGATCGCACCCGTGACGTCAATGAACAGGAGGACTTCGCGCTTCTAGCCCAGCCTCCTGAGGGACCGGGCATCCTAACCTGGGAGCACGCTCAGTCTCTCGATCTCGCCATACGCGATCTGAGGGAAACGCCGGAGGCCGAGGCTTACTTTGATGAGCTGCCCGAGTACATCAACGAGAGCACGGAGCTCACGGCGCTGAAGAGCGACTTGGACGACTACCTCTATCACAACAGCAGTCTCACCCTGCTCTACAGTCCGCTGTTGGAGGTCTATTCCCAGCCCAAGGAGAGTGAGCGAGATTTCCGTATGCGTCTGCAACAGGTCGCCCGAGAGAAGCGAGATGAGGATATTGATGAGATCCGAGAGCGCTACGAGAAGAAGCTCGAGAGGGTCGAGGACAGGCTGCGCCGCGAGGAAGCCGACCTGGCTCAGCGCGAGGCTGACGTTACGGCCCGCAAGCGCGAGACTATGGTGTCCGTAGGTGAGTCGGTCGTCGGTATGTTCCTGGGGCGGCGTTCGCTGCGCATGGCATCTACCGCTTTGAGCAAGCAGCGACAGGCGGCGAAAGCACGGCTTCAACTCGATGAGACAAGAGAGGAAGTCGTGGAGCTGCAGGAGGACCTTGCGAAGCTGGAGGAAGAGCTCAAGGAACAGGTGGACGCCATCAGAGACCGATGGGAGGAAGCGTTAACGGAGCTGGAGGACTACCAGGTCAGGCCTCGTCGAAAAGACGTTGAGATCAGTCTCTTCGGGCTGGCTTGGACGCCACATTGGCAAGTCGCCTACCGAGACCGTGGCGGTAACACCCACACCGAACTCGTGGAAGCCTTCTGACTTGGGAGCGGCCGGGGACAGACAGGCCCGACGGGTGCCCTGGTAGGAGAGGCGTACCTCGTCGATCAATCTGGCCCAGGGCACCGCCCCGGGCCCCTTGCGTCGCGCTGACACAAGGTCAGCGTGCAAGAAACGGTCCGGGCATCCGTTGGGTGGCTACTAGGCAGCGGGCCTCTCCCGAACTGGAGGGTGCCCGAGGGCGCATCCGCCGGGCTTCTCCTCTTTGTCACACCGATAGGGTTGCCGATATCATAGCAACGCCGAATGATGCGCGTGCGTGGACTCAGCCCTGGAGATGTCATCCGTTGTTCGCAGTCGGCACTGCTCTCTTCCGAGAACGAACCCTATGAGGAACGCACCTGACAAGAACAAGACCACTTTCAAGGTAGCCCTCACTCGCGACCTGCCACTCTTTGACATCGCAATGATCGGTGTCGGGGCGATGGTCGGGGCTGGGATCTTTGTCCTGACGGGACTGGCGGCGGGTCGCGCCGGACCGGCATTACTGTTGGCCTTCTTCCTCAACGGGCTGGTGGCCCTGTTCACGGCGGCCAGAGCTACGCGGAGCTGAGTGCCGGCTTCCCTGAAGCGGGAGGCGGGTACGCCGGGGTGAGGGAGGGTCTATTAGACTACTTTGGCTTCCTCAGTGGGTGGATGTCGTGGTTTGCCCAGGCCGTCGCATGCAGCCTCTACGCGTTAGGCTTTGGTTCCTTTGCTGCCCATCTCCTGTCCCTAGCCCAGATCTCGATCTGTAACTGTCCTGAGTCGACCATGGCCCTCATATTCGCTGTGCTAGCTGCGGCTGCTTTTACCGTCATCAACTATCGCGGATCCGAAGAGACCGGTCGCGTTGGCAGGTTTCTTGCGCTTTCCAAGGTAGCGATCCTCCTGGTGTTGGTCGCCTTTGGAGCGAAGGCCATTCTCAATCGGCCTGGCTGGACCACGGCTTTCACACCCTTTCTGCCCCCGGGCATCACTGGCGTGTTCACGGCGATGGGGCTGACTGCCATCGCCTTCGAGGGCTACGAGGTCGTCACCCAATCTGGGGAAGAGGCCGTGGATCCCCGGCGCAGGCGCGCATGCTCGGGAATCTTGGGTCCGCTGTTGCGAAGGATAAGTGCGGCGAGGTGTTTCCACTGCATGTCGTCCGCGTTCCTCGCCAGTTGAGCATCACTGATGGTCGATACTTCCTCAAACAGGGCAAGCCCATTCTGGAAACCGTGATCGATGAGGCCCAAGAGAGAGATGTACCTGTGCACACGATGATCCGCCTGGGACGCACCACGCCCAGCGCTATCGTGGAGACGGCTCGCGAGCGTGGCAGCGACCTTGTGGTTCTCAGCTGGCCTGGCTACACAGAGACGCCGGAGGCAGCATTCGGCAGCGTGATTGACCTGGTGGCGAGCAACCCTCCCTGTGATCTAGCGGTCGTCAGATTCCGGAAGAAGGCTCCTTTGCGCAGGATCCTGATCGCCACTGCCGGCGGGCCCCATGCTGAGCTGGCGGTTGAAATCGCCATCTCCCAGGCGCGGCAATATCGAGTGCAGACGGATGAGGCGTCAGAGATTACGCTGCTTCACATCGTGCCTGAGGGGGCTGAAGACGTGGAGGTAGGCCGGGCCCAGCGGATGCTCTCCAACATCGCCAGCCATTTTGACTATCCACTGAACGAGAAGGTTGCGCGGGCCGACGATGTGGCAGGCGGAATCGTGCAGGAGGCTGAGAGACACGATCTCCTGTTTATCGGAGCCACCGGCGAAGGGCTGTTTGAGCAGCGACTGTTCGGCTCGATCCCCGAGCGCGTGGCTCGAGAGGCTCCGATCACCGTGACTATGACCAAACGTTACTGGAGACTCCGGTCCATGCTGGGCAGAGTGGGCCGGCGCTATTCATCGAGCTAGTGAGGAGGAGGCCGCATCGCGACTAGCCGGCTTTGGGATCACCTGCTGCTAGCTGTCACTTTGGTTGCCATAGCGGCGCTGGGGTTGATCGTCGCGCTGGCGTTGGGGTGGAACAGCCCGCGTGCCAGCAGATCGGCGACATGGGAAGCGCGAGCTTTGCCCTATCGCGTGGACGTCGCCTCTTCTGAGACCTACGTGTCCTTGCTCGACCACCCCTCCGCAGATCTGATGCTCGAGGTTATCGCCACGCCGCTGGCTGGGCCGGCATCAGGCTTCTATGACTACGGGCTGGTGTACCGGGCACAGGATGCCACACACTACTACGCCTTTGCCGTCGGAGCGGACGGCTACTTCGGGGTGATGAGGGTGGAAGAGGAGATTGCAACGCCTCTCGTCACGTGGCAGCAGTTTCCCCACGCGCAGCGCGGTCGAAGGGCCAACAGATTGCTGGTGACGTGCACCGGACATTCGTGCACGTTCAGGATCAACGACGAGTACGCGGCGACCGTCCGGGATGATACGTGGCTCTCGGGAGACATCGGACTCTGGGCACGAAGCCTGGAGGAAGAAGCGGTGCTGCAGTTTCGCAGCGTGCGCAAGTGGCAGCTGGACGAGTGATTCTAGCCGGGCCGTCTTGGGCGCCGGCATACTCTTGCCGCGCTCGCAGGTGTCTCAGCTGGCTGTGCAGGTCCAAGGGCTTAGTTCTTGAAGGCTCTTCGACCGGCACAGACCAAGAATAAGAGGGGGACAGCCAACTAGCTCAAGAGGAGTCAGTAGGCGCCCCTGACGATCAGGAAGGGGCCCCCTCCACGATCTGAATACCAGCACTGGTGCCGAGGCGGTCTGCGCCTGCCTTGATCATCGCCATAGCCTCCTCGTAGCCGTGGATGCCGCCGGCGGCCTTCAACCCCATCTCCGGCCCTACCGTTTGCCGCATGAGACGTACGTCCTCGACCTTGGCTCCGGCAGCGGCGAAGCCGGTCGAGGTCTTGACGTAATCGGCACCGGCTTCCTGGGCAATCTCACAGGCCAAGACCTTCTCCTCCTCGTTGAGCAGGGCGGTCTCGATGATCACCTTGAGCAGTGCGCCGCCGCCGTGACACACTTGCACCAGGGCGGCAACATCCTCCCGCACGCGATCCACCTCCCCAGCCTTGAGTGCGCCGATGTGCAGGACCATATCGAGCTCGGAGGCGCCGTCATCCAGGGCTTGCCTGGCCTCGCAGACCTTGGCCGTCGTTGTGGTAGCCCCCAGCGGGAAGCCAATGACAGTGCAGACCTCTACCTCACTGTCGGCGAGCTTGGCGGCCGCCAGGGGCACATAGCTCGGGTTAACGCAGGTGGCGGCGAATCGATAGCGGAGCGCCCCGCTGCAGAGATGCTCAATCTCGATCGGAGTGGCATCCGCTTTGAGCATGGTATGGTCGATCAGACGAGCCAGTTCGCTGCTTAGCATGATTGTCTCCTTGCTCTGGTGTGGCCGGTGGTGGTAGATGTCGCCGCGATCAAAGTGCGTTGAATTCAACCGCCGCGTGCCGGCTCTGGGAAGGCGTGGTGGTCTACGATGCCCCAAGACGCCGGAGGCCAATAGCAGAGCCAAGCCTTGCCAATGATGTTCTGCCTGGGGAGGGTGCCCCACATGTGAGAATCACTGGAGTTGCCTCGGTTGTCGCCGAGGACGAAATACTGATCCCTTCCTAGCTCCCATGACCCGGAGTAGGCACCCTGACTGACCACGTAGGGCTCCTCCAGATGGACGCCATCCACCAGCACATCTCCCCCTTGGATTCTTATCTGCTCCCCTGGCAACCCGACGATACGCTTGATGTAGTCATCTGAGCGTCCGTTGGGTGGGTGGAAGACCATGACATCCCCTCGGCCTGGCGGCCGGAGCCAGTACGCTATCTTGCCGACGACGAGGTACTGTCCGTCGTGCAGCGCCGGCTCCATACTGGACCCACGAACCTGGAATCGTCCTGTAAGGGTGTTGAGGATGAGGAATGCGATGAGGACGAGAAGGGCTGTCTCTAGGATCTCTCGTAGTAGCGATTTCCCGCCGAACGCACGCGACAATGACAGAGGCTGAGTGTCCGACGTGTCGAGGGCCTTCCCTGATGACGGCTCTGCGGGCCCATACTCGAGTGAGTCTCTTCGGGTGTCTGACATGACGCAGGGCATTATAGTACACAGCAGCTGGAGAAACAAGCTGATGGAGGGCAGCGACACCTTGTGGCGTCAAGCGCGAGCGGTATAATTCCCCGAGGTCACTCTTTACGTCCCCGAGGCCGGAACGGAATGCACGAGCTGCCTGTTACGGAGAGTCTGCTGGAGATAGCCCTGCGCCATGCGGAACAAGCAGGCGCAGAGCGGATAACCCGTCTCAATATCGTCATCGGAGAACTCGCCTCCATCGTTGACGAATCAGTCCAGTTCTACTGGGATATCGTCAGCGAAGAGACGATCGCGGAGGGGGCTGAATTACACTTTGAGCGTGTTGAGGGAACCCTGCGGTGCGTATCGTGCGGGCACACGTTTCCGTTGAGGTCGGAGTCCTTCGCCTGTCCGGAATGTGGGGAGAAGCAGGTGGTGGCTGTCGGTGGTGACGACTTCCGCTTGGAAAGCATTGAGGTCGAATGAGCCCTTCCAGATAGCAACATGAAGGGTGGCGGTCGTTCGCCAATGCTCTGCGCAGGCCTACCTGGTACTCTCAGTCTCTCTTGTGGACCGGGGCATCCACCACGACCCTGGTACCTTTCCCCACGTCAGACTCGATGTGCAGTGTGCCGCCCAGAATCCGTGCGCGTTCGTGCATGCCGATAAGGCCAAGCTTCCCTGATGCTACCAGATCAACGAATTTGTCCGGTGCATCGAAGCCCTGCCCGTTGTCCTCGATGACCATGTGAACGTTGCTGTGGTTGAATGCCACCAGCACCTTCGCCCGAGAAGCGTCAGCGTGTCGCCTCACGTTATTGAGGGACTCCTGAGCAATGCGGAACAAGACGAGCTCCTCCTCGGGGGAAAGACGGTAAGGAGCCCCGGATACGCGAAGGGCTGTGTCGACACCGGCTTCCTGCAGATTCCTGGTGAGCCCTCGGACGGCAGCCACGAATCCCAGGTCGTCCAGCACCGGCGGCCGAAGATCCTGGCTGAAGCGCCGAACGCTCTGCAGAGCATCTGTTGTCAGTTCTCGCACCCCTTCTAGTCGCTTCTTGAACGTGCCGGAGGGCAACTTTGGTGACGCGATGAGCGCATCCACCCGCCGGGAGAGGGCGACCAGGATCTGGGCGGTCTCATCATGGGCCTCGCGCGCGATGCGCTTTCGTTCGTCCTCCTGCGCTCGAGTGATCTGTCGGGCATAGTAGCGCATGTTCTCATAAAGGCGCGCATTGTCGATAGCGATGCCAGCCTGTCGTCCCACACCTGAGAGAATGGAGATGTCGTTTATCGAGAACCGTTTCGGGTTACGCAGGCTTCCCACGGCCAGCGTGCCAAAGGAGCGATTGCCGCTCACAATAGGCACTGCTAGAATGCTCACGAGTCCGGCATCCACGAACTCACGGATAGGATTGGGGTGACCGCGATAGTCATCAACCACGATGGGCCGAGCCGTGGCCATGACTTCCCTGGCCACTCCCATGCCGTTGTCGACAGTCACATCCATCAACCTCTGTGGCAGATTGTGTAGATAGGGGTAGCTCAGACATTCACTCGTTGAATCGTACAGTGAGATGAAGCCACAGTCGGCGTCGACCAGCCGTTCGGAGATTTGGAGCACCTTCGGGAGGATCTTGTCCAGCTCCAGCTCCGACGCAATCCTCTCAGCCACCTCGTTCAGCTGTCGCTGGATGTGAAGCTGTCGCTCAATATCGAGATGCAGCCTCGCGTTCTCCACTCCCACGCCAATCTGCTTGCCGAACGTGGTGATCAACTGGAGCTCTGCGGACGTAAACTCGTGGAGCTCCTCGCCTCCTAGAGCCATCACTCCCTGGACCTTACCCTTTGACTCGAGCGGGACAATGACCTGCGATCGCAGGCCGAGCTCCCTCAGAGCCGATCGCTTCAAACGAGGGTCTTCTAGGGCGTCCTCGATCACCATTGGCTCACCCGACTGGGCGACCTGGACGCAGCTCTGTTCCCCCAGTTGCAGGCGCCCGACCGCCTCGGCGATACCACCTGTCCTGTCCCGATAGGTGCTCAGGACTAGCTCATCTGTCTGTGGGTCAAGAAGGAAGATCAGCCCGGTGTCCATGCTGGTGAACTCCAGAGCGACGTCAAGCGCGTCGTTCAGGATTCGCTCAAGCTCCAGCGTCTGGGCCACGATGGAGCACATAGCATTGAAGACTCTCATCCGGGCGACCGCCTCCTGGCGGAGAGTCTTCTCCCTCTCTTCGGTCTCCACCATCCACAGGACAAGGTAGCCAACCACCCCTGTTGCGATGGTCTCTACTGCGGCATCCACCGGACGATCCGAGAGCCAGATCGCCCGCGGCGTCATGATCAACACTGCGACGGCGAGGGTGATGATGCCGCCGGTCTGGCCAAAGGCAAACGTGGCGGCAGCCACGGGCAGCACGAACAGGATACGTTCGACCGCATGTCGGCTCAGAAGTATACCAACGTTCGGCAGGAGGGGCCGAATCTGAGGCGTCATATAGTGGATAATCGAAATCCCCACCATCATCGCAACGAGGATCCAGAAGTAGTGGGTGGCCATTGTGCGTCTTACACGTCGCAGGCGGTTGAGAATGGTCTTCACGGTGAAGGTTGTTACCTCTGGATGTCGTTCATCCCTCTGATGCACAGCCTAGATTACGACACGTCGTCGAACGTCAGCAATCCCTTTCTTAGGGCATAGACGACTGCTTCGGTACGTGATCCGACCCCCAACTTGGTGAAGATGTGACTGAGGTGTGCCTGGACCGTGCGATGGCTAATGGACAGGCTGTCTGCAATCTCGCGGTTGGTGATGCCCTTTCCGGCTAGTTGCAGGACCTCCACCTCCCGTTCTGTGAGCTCTTCGAATGGTGCGGCGTCCCTGTCGTCTTCGACGCGCCGGCTGAACCGGTTGACGACCTTTCGGGCGATGGCTGGATGGAGCATCGACTCGCCGGCCTGGACGGCTCGAATCGCCTCCACCAGTTCGTCTGTGGAGACATCCTTAAGGAGGTAACCGGCGGCCCCAGCTTCGAGGAGAGCGAAGACATACTCATCATCGTCGTAGGCCGTGAGGACAAGTACGGCAGTCCCAGGGCTGATCTCCTTGATCTGCTTGGTGGCCTCAATGCCATTAAGCTTGGGCAGCGCGATATCCATAATGACGATGTCAAGATCTTGCTCGCTGGCTAGGCGCACAGCCTCCTCGCCGTCCCCTGCCTCGGCCACGACCTCCATATCGTCCTCTCGATCCAGCATCTCCTTGGTGCCTTCCCGCACCAGGACGTGATCCTCCGCCAGCATGATCCGGATCCTACCCATGATACCTCCATCGACCTATGATCCACTCGACCCGGTTTCATTATACGGCATTCAAGTCTCGAGAGCAAGCACATGGGGATGCGTGCAATCCCCTATGCAGCCATCGCATGATGCCGGATGCACCGGATAGGCGAGACAGCCTATTCAGAAGCTCTGTTATGGGAGGTTGGCTAAGACGGGCTGTTCCGTGATCCGCTTACGCTTCCCGTGGTCGACTGGCCTATGTCCGTCACGTGCTGGTCTAGGGTTAGTAGCGGACGTGTGGAGTGCCGGACTTGAGCGGACGACATATGGAGAAGGTATGCAATCCGGACAAGATGGAGCATCCAGAGCATCAGTTCTTTTGGCAATCCAAAGCCTGGCGTGTTTGCCGATGACAGCCACCTGCGAGCCAGTTATACTATGGTCGAACTGAGGAAACAATGCGAGAGGAAGGGGGCAGCGATGGCAAACGTGGAAATGATCAGTGCGATGGTAATCGGCGTAGTGGTTGCCCTAGCCGCACCCGTCCTGATCTGGGCGCTGGTGGTGACGGGGGTGCGCCAAGTGACGAAGAAGAACTCCCGCGGAGCGCGGCAGAACGACGTGCAAGCCAGCAAAGCTGAAGCATAGCCGCGACATGTGGCGATACGTGTGCGAGTTGGAGGAGGCGATGTGAGATGGGAAGCCCACAGGCAATAGAAGCTTTGATTCTAGGTGTCGCCGTGATGTTCGTCGCCCCCGCGTTGGTCTGGGCCCTGGTCGTGGGGGGATTGGTCCGGATCGTACGCGAGCGAGTTAAGGAAGAACGTCCGGCAGAGGCAGACCCGAACCTAGTAGAAGCGGATCGGGGCGCCGGTTCCCTATAGGCGAATCGAGAGGCCCTGCTCCCAGACGGGAATTCAAGATCAGCTTTCGTTCGACAGTGCTCGTCATGACACGAGTCTAGTGATCAGGAGGATTGAGATGGAAATGCAGGCAGTACTTGCCCTGGTGATCGGCGTAATCGTTGTGCTCTTCGTCCCCGCTCTAGTGTGGTCCACAGTGATTTCTGGTCTATTCCAGATGGTCCGGGATAAGTTGAGCCACACTGTCGAGCCGGCATCCGAGAAAGCGTCGGTTAAGGCTGAGTAGCACTGACGGCGGAAGCTGGTCCTCGAGAGAGGACCAGCCTCCTGTCGCGCTGTGCTCGAGGTCCTTTTCAGGAGGATTGAGATAGATGGATCGAAGAGATTTCTTGAAGCTATCAGGGGCGGGCATAGGAGCCATGTTCCTGGGAGGTGCGCAGACCGCGCGTGCAAGGGAAGCGTGGTCCGGCAAGGCAATGCTTTACGACGCCACCTTGTGCACCGGGTGCCGTGCCTGTCAGATGGCCTGTAAGCGCGAGAATGATATGCCAGCAGAGACTGGGGAGATGGACCTCTACGAGAAGCCGCGCGACCTGTCGGCCTCGACCCGCACCTTGATCAAGGTGGCCGAAGTGGAGGAGACCGGGGAGTGGAGCTTTGTGAAGCAGCAGTGTATGCACTGTCTCCATCCAGCGTGTGTCTCTGCGTGCCCGGTAGGGGCACTCCAGAAGACTGAGCATGGAGCAATTGTCTACGAATGCGAGCGCTGCATCGGTTGTCGGTATTGTCAGGTGGCGTGTCCGTTCAGCATCCCGACCTTCGAGTGGGACAAATCATTCCCCTATATCCAGAAGTGTGACATGTGCGTAGATCGTCTGGAGCAGGGACTAGCGCCGGCCTGCGCGGAGGTGTGCCCGACGGGCGCGATTTCGTTCGGCGATCGTGACGACCTTATTGCCGAGGCCAAGCGTCGCATCAGTGACAAGCCGGACGAGTACGTCGACCACATCTACGGGGAGAACGAGCTTGGAGGAACCTCAGTGCTCTATCTCTCGAGCGTCCCGTTTGAGGAACTCGGCCTCCCTGCCGTTGACTCCGAGCCAGTCACGGAGTTGAGCGAGGCCGTAGCGACGTACGGAACGCCGAGCGTTGCACTGAGCGTAGCGGGCCTTCTGGGGGGTCTCTACTACTGGTTCTCAAGCCAGGAGGGAGACGCCGAGCTCGAAGCAGCCACGAACCACGAGGAGGCTTGATCACCATGGCACAGACAAAGAAACGCAGGATTCCGACCAGCTATCTGCTGATGGGTGCCTTTGCCGCCTTTGGGCTGGCACTTGGGGTCTACCGAATGGTCGTCGGACTTGGTCCCACGACGAACCTCAGCGACAGCTACCCCTGGGGGCTCTGGATCCTATACGATGTCTTCTTCATCCCATTCTCGGCGGGGGCTTTCATGAGCTCCGCCGTCACCCACATTTACGATAAGGAAGAGTATCATGTCATAGCCCGACCAGTCGTTCTGGCCGGGTTCCTGGGATACCTGTTCGTTGTCCTGGTGCTGCTGATGGATCTCGGCCGCTGGCACAAGTTCTACAACGTCCTCAAGCCTTGGTACTGGAATCCACATTCCTTCATGTTCGAGGTGAGCATGTGCGTGACCGTCTACACGGGTATTCTGGTCATGGAGGTGGCGCCAAGTATCCTGGAGCGACTGAAATGGCAGAAGCCGCTGCGCTTCCTCAGGGTTGCGACAGTGGTGATTGCTGGGGCTGGAATTGTCCTTTCGTCGCTCCACCAATCATCCGTGGGGTCCCTGTTCCTGCTCATGCGTCACAAGCTGCATGCCCTGTGGTGGACGCCGCAGCTGCCGCTGTTCTTTTTCACCTCGGCAGCGTTCAGCGGTCTGTCGATGGCTATCTTCGTTGCAGTCGTGAGTTTCACGGCCTTCAAGAAGCGACTAGAGCCGGATCTGCTGAGCGACTTGGCAAAGATCGTCTTCCTCACGCTGGGGCTCTACTTGGCGCTCAAGATCGTCGACCTGGCGGTCAATGGCGAACTGGGCCTGATGTTCTCGCAGGGATGGTTGAGCTTTGCCTTCATCGCCGAGATGGTCCTGGGCGTGATAGCCCCGATGTTCATCTTCGGCAACCGGCGGATGCGACGGACCCGTTCAGGTCTGTTCCAGGGATCAGCGCTTGTTCTTCTCGGGTTGGGTCTCAATCGCGTGAATGTGGCCCTGCTGGGGCTGCGGGCACCGGCCGGGGCCGCCTACTTCCCACACTGGATCGAGGTGGCGATCTCACTGGCTGCGATTGATGCCGGTGTGCTCATCTTCGCCTTGGCAGCCCGATACCTGCCCGTATTCCAGCATGCCGAGGAAGTAGAGGCTGAGCGCGCGCCTTCGGAGAGACGAAGCGAGGAGAGAGGCTGGAGCCATCTTCCGCAGCCAGGTACGGTTGACGGCAGCTAGTAGACTATTCTAGTCTCCTCCTTATCGCGGGGGGAATCGGGAGCTAGGCCGGGCGCACGGCTGAAGGAACCGAAGAGGATTCGGTCAGCCGGTTGGCCAACGGGCTCGCTCTAGGTTCTCCCCGTTTTGCGTTCAAGTCTGTGTCGCCGACAACTCAGGGCGTATCAGCCTCTTAACCTGTCGCGTCATCCTCTAGCGCCCGAGGATCGTAGCTTCGCCGACGGCCCACGTAACCGCTGCGACCGAGTCACCTCCGTGCCCGATCATTGCTGCCTTGGGCCTCGGTCGGTCCCCCTGGCACCGCAGGGGGGGCGCTCAGTTGAGAATCGCCGACTGCCTCGAAAGCCCTCGTGATCCTGGTTGCGTCCGTATCTTCCGGTGAGCCACCGTAGTATGTTCGGCCGGCGCTCGTGGCACCGAGGCCGGTCACCCATCTTGGCGGGGGCCCCTCGCCGCTCGCCAGGCGACCAGGCGTTCCTGTGTGAATGCCTTCACCCGACGTCCCTCCATCCGATCTGCTGGGAATTGTCACAGCCCTGTGATGTTCTCATCATGGGATTTGTGATCCCCGTGTGCTATCGTAGAGCCGACATGCGAAGAAGCCATCGTCAACGGCCGATGGATGCTGTTCCTGCTTGGTCGCCGTTCCTGGATCACCTGGAGTCGGATCCCACCTCAGCCCTTCGTATCGAGGACCGTTTTCGACAGTTGAAGTAGGATCACCTGGTCGTGGTCGCTACTCTTGTCTTGCGCCAGGCCCCACCGGTTGACCGACCAAGTCATCTTCGTGTACAAGGATATGTTGATGGAGCACAGCCCTTCGCGAGACATGTTCGAGCATCCTCGGGGAGCCGCGGCTGCAGGCTTACCTGAGCGGCAGGTTCAGCTGATGGGAGGTTGCGCGACAGGCTTGCCACACTAGCGCTTCGATGTGGGAAGACGCGTCTGGAATCCTAGTCAGATTGACAATCTGCGCGACGGCAGTTATCCTTCGCTCAAGCAGTGTAAGAGAGAGGGCGACGTTCCTCCCGGACGATACGTTCTGCATATGCCAGAACCGCGAAACTAGTAGGTCTCTCTAACACGGAGAAGGAGTAGCTAGTGATGACATCTGAGTCTCCAATGACATCGGACCATCACACACCGAGTTCTGTCGGCCAGGTCGAGTCTGAGAGGCACTCGATGCTGAGCGAAGATCCAAGGCTGTCAGTGCTTTTTGAGATCGTAGGAATCTTCGCTACCGAGTATGATCTCGACACGATGCTGAGCCGATCGCTCAGCAGCCTTGTTGACACGTTGGAGGCAGCCCAGGCTGGCGTCGTATTGTTGTTCGATCCCGTTGACGAGCGCCTGACTGCTAGAGCGGCCTGCGGCTATGACCTATCCATCCTGAGGAGCGCCCGCCTTGCGATCGGGGAAGCGACCTGCGGCACGACCTTCCAGACGGGTCAGCCCAAGCTTTATCCGACACCCAGGGCTCTGGCCAAGTCCCGAACGAGTCTCACCTCCGACAACGCGCGCAAATTCCGGGAGGCGGTCACAGGCGAAGCTTGGCCTCAGAGCGCTGTGTGCATGCCCCTGTTCACAGGCGAGAGTAAGATAGGCGTCCTCGCGCTGGAGAATCGTGTGCGGCCCACGAGTTTCGTAGAAGCCGACCTTCCGTTCCTTCAGGCAGTAGTCGATCTTGTGGCCTTGGCCGTACAGAATGCGCGGCTCAGGAGGAAGTTGCAGGAGAGTCGCGCGCTCGATGAGGCGAACCGTCTAAAAGGGGAGCTGCTTTCCATCCTGGCCCACGAGATGCGAACGCCTCTGACCTCAATCAAAGGCTATTCCACTGCCCTTCTCTTGCAGGAGGCGTCTTTCGATTCTCAAACGCAGCGAGAGATGCTGGAGGTTATTGATGAAGAATGCGACACGCTGGAATCGCTTGTCCACGACCTTCTAGAGTCTTCCATCATTGACGCTGGGCTGCTGCGCCTAGAGCCCCAGCCTGTGATGCTGCCGAAGCTATCGAGGGAAAGCATCGACGAAATAGCGCACCGCACGGACAATCATCGTTTCATGATCGACTTCCCGAAGGATTTCCCCATCGTCGACGCTGACCCAGATCGCATTAGGCAGGTACTGCGGAACCTATTGGACAACGCCGTCAAATACTCGCCCGATGGTGGGCTGGTCGTCGCCCGAGGCGAGCTGACGGAGACCGAGGTCATTGTCAGTGTAGCTGATCAAGGAGTCGGTATTTCTCCAGAGCATCTAAACCGCCTGTTTGAGAAGTTCTTCCGTGTCGACTCGGGCCTGGACCACCATATTGTGGGTTCAGGACTGGGATTGCCCATATCTCGCACGATCATAGAGGCTCATGGCGGCCGCATCTGGGCTGAGAGCGCAGTAGGGCAAGGGAGCACGTTCTATTTCACGCTTCCGCTTGATGGAATCGGTCAGCAAAT
>JASFVD010000012.1:0-15333 GCA_050050015.1 Anaerolineae bacterium
TACCGGATCTCCGTCATTCACTGGGGGAACCAGGAAGTCGAGGACCTGGAGGCCTACCTGATCCTCCCAGAAGCTGAGGGGCTACGATCTATGGTGCGGCTCGACTACCTCATGGCAGCCCCTCCCGACGTAATCGTGCCAAACCGGGGACTTATGTACGAGGGGAGCATCACCTGGGATGCGGAGCTCTCCAGAAAAGAGGTCGGCTCCTTGCTTCACAAGGTCCGAATTCATCTCGTGTGGACCTTCGAAGGGGAGCGACATACGCGGCTTCTCCCACTCTCAACCGAAAAAGGGCCCGACGTATTTCCTTCGACTCCAGAATCGAGCCTCGACGAGCCGGGGCAGAGTGTAGGTTGATGGGACTCTCTGCTCGTTTGGCCTCCTGCTTCGCGCTCCTTGCGCTTCTCTCTGTTACCTGCTCACCCTACGCTACATCGCCCACCGGGGACAGCCTCCCATCTCCCGCGCCAGTGGAGACCCCTACCGCCGACGTGACCGGGCACTGGCCCACTCGGAACTCGACGCCGATGGCGGTTCCTTTGCCCACGTGGGTTCCCCCGGCTCAGGGGAGCGCGTAATCGTCACGCCGCAGACGACATCCATTCCCGAGGGTAAGAGAACCGAGGAGACGCGTCACTTCCAGTCCTACAGCGCGACTGGCTCCTTCCTGGCGGCGGTGCCAGACCTGGCTGAACGCGCCGAGATCATCTTCGTCGACGTCGCGACTCGACTCCCCACGTCGAGAGAACAGAGGATCCCAGTGACGTTTCGTGCTCCACCTACGGTGCCCTGTCCACCGCCGGGCCTGGCGAGCGATAGACCGACCCGCATCGCGATCTACACAGACGACCAGACGAGCCGAGACCAGATCTTGAGGGTCCTGGCCCACGAGTTGGATCACATATTGATTATGGATCGGTTCGACAAGGCACCCCGAGCCCTGAACGAGGGCCTTGCTACGTGGGCGTCGGCGACATACTTCAGCGCCTGGCTGGGTCATCGCTCCCTCGACGCAGCCGTCAGGTCCTACGTCCGAGACTCCACCTACCTCCCCCTGCATCAGAACTGTTACAGGACAGGCATCGATCCGGGCAGCGAGGGCTCAAGCGCGAGCTGCGTCTCCCGTCGCGAGACGCTCTACGTCGGGTGGGCATCCTTCCTCGGCTACTTGATCGAAGAGCACGGAATGGAGAAGCTCCAGGCGGTTGTCCTCAGCGTACCCGAGCCGGAGATGACCAACGCCGACTATGCCATCAAACCGGCGGACTTCGAGGCCGTCACGGAAGCACCCTTAACCAGCTCGAGGCTGCTTGGCTGGACCAACTGTCGTCGCAGGACCAGGGCCTCGCAAGAGCCGGGCGGCTCCCGTGTCCGGTCGGGCGTCGGGGGCCAGCGCTCCAATCATAGTCAGCGGCAGCGCAACTCTAGACAGCGGAGGTCAAACCCTCTCCAACCCAAGGCGGACGCGAGCTCTACATGTCCCAACTTCAACCCGCCGCGCTCCCCGGTACCATGAAGGATCGATAGGCAACCAGCATCTCGACGGAAAGGAGTGACGACCGTGAAACGCGTCTTGATCACCGGAGCCAACCGCGGCCTAGGCCTCGCCTTTGCGAAGGAGAACCTTGCCCGCGGATACCATACGTTCGCCACATGCCGCCACCCGGACGAGGTCCACGACCTTCACGCCTTGACCGGCGCTCACCGCGGACAACTCAGCATTCTTCGCCTGGACGTGACCAATGACGAAAGGATCAACACGTCGGCCCGTGTCGTTGGCGCCCAGGTAGATGCACTCGATCTCTTGATCAACAACGCAGGCATCAGTCCCGACGGCGAGCGTATCGGGAACTTGGACGCAGAGACGATGCTCGATACGCTTCACGTCAATGCCGTGGGCCCGATGATGGTTGCGCAGCAGTACCTCCATCTGCTGCGTGTTGGCATAGATCCGATGATCCTCAACGTATCCTCGACCCTGGGCTCGCTGAGCCGGAAGTCAAGTGGCGGAAGGTACAGTTACTGCAGCAGCAAGGCGGCGCTCAACATGCTCACCCGCACCCTCGCCTTCGACCTGGAATCCGACGGCATCTCCGTGGTCGCCGTCCACCCGGGCTGGGTGCGGACCGATATGGGGGGCAGCGCCGCGCCCCTGGCTCCGGCAGAATCAGTGCAAAGGGTGCTGGACGTAGCAGATGGGTTGACGCTTGACGACACCGGAGCCTTCTACAGCTATGAAGGCCGCCAGCTCCCCTGGTAACGACGGACACCAACAACAGCCACCGCGCTGGCACCCCGAGCACCGGCAGGCAGTAGCTCGAAACGTCGACGATCAGTCTGGCTGCAATCCGAGACGAGGCCAATAGCCTTCTTACGAGTGCGGAACACGGCTGGTCTGTCTGCCTGCCACGACCATAGGGCGAGCTTAGCGGACTCTACCCGAAAAGGTCGATCTATGGTACAATCCTTGCTCAGGAATCCCCAAGGAGTGAATCTGTGGAGCGAAGAGGAACCGTCGTCCGCGTGGCTGGCGTGGTGATCGACGCGGAGTTCCCATCCGGCGATCTGCCCAGCATCCACAACGCCCTCATCATCGACCGAGAGGGCGACCAAGATCTCGTCGTGGAGGTCCAGGAGCACGTCGACCCGCTCACGGTGCGAACCATCGCGATGGGAGGCACGTCGGGCCTTCGGCGCGGGCTGAGCGTCAGGGACACCGGTCAGCCCATTCACGTGCCTGTGGGGCAAGAAACCCTGGGTCGGATGTTCAACGTGCTGGGGCAGACCATCGACGGGGGCCCTCAACCCGAACGCGCTGAGCGGCGGTCCATCCACGCCAAGGCCCCGAGGATGCAGGAGCAGCAGGTAGCTGAGCGTCCCTTCGTCACCGGGATCAAAGCCATCGACCTGCTAACGCCCTATCCCAGCGGCGGGAAGATCGGCTTGTTTGGCGGCGCCGGAGTCGGTAAGACCCTGTTGATGATCGAGTTGATGCGCCACACCATCGAGGAGCACGAGGGTGTAGCCCTCTTCACCGGAGTCGGTGAGCGCAGCCGCGAGGGCAACGACCTTTGGCTCGAGCTCCAGCGAAGCGGTGTACTGGAGAGCACGATTCTTGTCTTCGGCCAAATGAAGGAGCCGCCGGGCGCGCGACTCCGGGTCCCCTTCACGGCGTTGACCATGGCCGAGTACTTCCGCGACCAGGAAGCGCGTGAGACGTTGATCTTCGTCGACAACATCTTCCGCTACGTTCAGGCAGGCGCCGAGGTATCAGCGCTCCTGGGACGGCTACCGAGTACCGTGGGCTACCAGCCGACGCTAGACACGGAGATGGGCGAGCTTCAGGAGCGCATCACCACCACGGCGAGCGGTGCCAGCTCCACGTCGGTGCAGGCCGTCTACGTGCCAGCCGACGACATGACTGATCCAGCTGTCGTGGCCACCTTTGCCCACCTGGATGCGACGACTATCCTCACCCGGCGCAACGCGAGCCGCGGGTTCTACCCCGCCATCGACCCACTCGATTCGAGCAGCACGCTCCTCACCGAAAAGGGCGTAGGAGCTGAGCACTTCGCCATCGCCAACAACGTGCGGCGGACGCTGGCACGCTACGAGGAATTGCGAGACGTAATCGCCATCCTGGGCATGGAGGAGTTGAACGAACAGGACCGGGTGACCGTCGAGCGCGCGCGCCGGATTCAGCGCTTCCTCACCCAGCCCTTCTTCGTCTCCGAACCCTTCACGGGTATCCCCGGGAGGTACGTGGAGCTCGAGGAGACGCTGCGTGGATTCAGAGAGATTCTCGACGGCAAACACGATGAGCTGCCGGAGCAAGCATTCTACATGGTAGGCACCACCGACGAAGCGGTCGATAGGGCCAGGACGCTGTCACGCCGGGGCGGCCCTACCCGGGGCGGCGCATGAACTGGGGACGACTGTGGCAGGAACGTTAGAGCTGAACGTCGTGGATCCGGCCCACATGCTCCTCGACGTGAGCAGCGCAAAGTGGGTCCACGTCCAGCTAGTCGATGGCACCGGTCTCACCATCTACCCCGGCCACGCGCCATTGCTGGCAGAGACGACTAGCGCGCCGCTTCGCTACGCGGACGCAGCTGGCGAGCACAGCTTTGGCGCTGAGCCTGGAATTGTCCAGGTCCAGAACGACGTGGTGACGATGTTCACCAGCAGTGGGTGGGAAGCAGAAGAAGCTCCCGACGCCTGCACGGTCTCTGAAGAGAGACGTTTCGAGCGGTTGGCTCGTCAGTTGCGGCGCAGGCTGGAGGACGAATCAGAGACCGTGTTGGGCGTCGACCGTGAACAGACGTGAGCAGGAGATCTGGAGAGAGGCCCTGCGGGCCACGTCCCTGGGGTGGGACCTGGCACTGCCGATCTTCGGCGGCGTGCTGATCGGCTATCTTCTGGATCGCACCCTGGATACGACGTACGTTTTCACCCTCGGCTTCCTCGTCTTCGGGATCGCCACCGGGTTCTACAACGTGTTCCGGTCGATTCGGCGCCTTGATGAGTGCTCCCGCGAGGAGCGCGCGAAAGAGGAGGAGCAGGAGAACGAGACGGACCAGGGAGCCAGGTGATCATCCTTTGGGCACTGATCGGGGCGCTGGTGGGCGTCGCGAACGCATGGACCCTCTGGTGGACCGTGGGCAGGCTTCGTCCGGACGAGCCGGGCAACGCGCTGTGGCTGGTCCTGGGCGGGATGGGAGTGCGTCTGGCTATTGTCACAGCGCTGCTCATCGTGGGGCTCAAGAGCGGCGCTGCCCGTGGGCTGATCGCCTTCGGAGGTCTGTGGCTGGCTCGCTCGACTGCGGTGATGTGTGTTCAGGCCAACGGGGTTCCCTGGCCAGTCGCTTGGGCGAGCGGGTATAAGGAGGGGCCGCAAGAGGGTTGCGGCAGTCGGTAGGGCCCGGGTTCAGGAGAACACGAGGATCGTCTAGGCTTTCTAGGAGTGGTATCGTGGACAACTTCTTTCCACAGGTCGTTTTCTACGTCGGAGGCATCGGCGTGAGGGACACTGTTGTCTCTACGTGGATGATGATGGTCATCATCATCGCCCTCGCCATCATTGTCCGTCGGCGACGTCCCACCATGCTGGAGATGACGCTCGAATCGCTCCGGGATCTGATCTCGGACCTGCTCGGAGAGCACCCCATCGAGCGCTATCTCCCGTTTCTTGGGTCGCTGGCTATCTTCGTTGCCTTCGCCAATGTGCTCAGCGTCCTGCCGACGATTCCGCTGCCCGGCGGCACCATGCTGCCCGTTGTGGCTCCCACGCGCGATATCAATACACCAATAGCCCTCGCCGTCGTCGTGTTCTTCTCCGTCCACTATTTCGGCATGCGCCAGCAGGGCGTGCTGGGCTATCTTAAGAATCTGGCTTCGCCCATCTTCTTGCTGCCCCTCGAGGTCGTGGGCCAGATCAGCCGCACGGTGTCCCTGGCGGTCCGACTGTTCGGGAATGTACTGAGCACAGAATTGATCGTGCTTGTAGTATTCATGCTCATTCCCCTGATCGTGCCGCTGCCCGTTATTGGGCTGAACATCTTCACGGGTTTGTTGCAGGCCTACATCTTTACAGCGCTCGCCGCCGTATACATCAGCACCGGGCTCGAGGAGAGGGAATAGACTGACATAAGCGAAGAGCCAGCACAACTCTAGCCAGAGATGTGCAGCCTTGGCACGGACAAGGTTTAGGGCGACGTGCCCGACTACAGGTAGACTTGGATCCGGCCATCTTCGCCGAGAAGGACAGCCGCCCAGAGTGAACAGAGACGTCAGATCAGAGAGATAAGGAGACAAACTATGGTAGAAATGGATCCGGGAACGCTCATCACACTGGTCACGATTATCGGATCGACGGTGGGAATCGTCGTGGGGGCCCTTACGCCGGCTATCGTCGAGGGACGAGCAGTCTTGAAGGCGCTAGACGGGATCACGCGCCAACCCGAGGCCGCCGGCGACCTCCGAACGACGCTGCTCATCTCGATGGCGCTGCTGGAGTCCACAGCGATCTATGTCCTCCTGGTCATCCTGGTGCTGATATTTGCCAACCCGGTGATCGACCGTTTCTTTCCCGGGGGATAACGTATGCTGAATATCGACTGGGCAACGATCGCCTTCCAGGTTGTTAACTTCCTGGTCCTGGCCGGAGCGCTCTACTACTTCGCCTTCCGGCCGGTCATGGAGCGCGTTCGAGAGCGTCGAGCCGAGAAACAAGAGACGATGAGAAGACTCAAGGAGGACCGCCAGGAAGCTCAGAGGCTACGTCAGAGACTGGAAGAGCGTCTATCCGAAGCCGAAACAGAGGCCGAGGACATCGTCACAGAGGCTCAGAAGCGGGCCGAGGCCCAGCGCCGACAGATGTTGGACGACGTCGAGGAGGACATAGAGGAGATGCTGGGCGACGCCCGCGAGGACGTCCAGCATATGCGCCAGCAGGCCGTGGATGAGTTTCACGACGAGCTGATCGACGCCATCCTGGACGTCGGCACCACAGTGATCAAACAGGCTGCACCGCCAGAGGTGCACGACTCACTGGTCAGTGAGCTCAACGATCGCATCTGGGAGATGGGAGGGGAGGAGATGGAGCGAGTGCGCGCGTTCCGACGCTCGCTGGGCGAGAGGACACCCACAGCGCACGTGACTACGGCGGACCCTCTGTCGTCGGAGCAACAGGGTGAGCTGGCACGCACTCTCACGGCACTGGCCGATCGCACAGTCGATATCCAGATAGAGACAGATCCTTCCCTGGGCGCGGGCTTGCGAGTCCGGTTAGCGGACATCGTGGTGGACAACTCCATCGCTGGCCGAATGCGCGAACTCCGGGGACAGGCCTCCAACGCCCTTCACGAGCGTTTGACCCATGAGTCATCAGAATCATAGTGAAGAGAATCAGCTCGACATCCCTGCCCTGGTCGAGGCGATCCAGGAGCAAGTCGAGAGTCAGGAAGCCGAGGCTCGCGTCCGCGAGCTTACGCTACCGGAACGTGTGAGACACCGCATCTCCGAGATATCAGCCCGACCCGACTCCGAAGCTGGGCTGAGGGCGGTGGTGCGCACCCTGCGGAAGCAAGCCGCGGAGCAGAAGAGCGCCGTGATCTTGCGCGAGGTGGGCACGGTGCAGCACATCGGGGATGGAGTCGCCACGCTCTCCGGGCTACCCCTCGCGCGCACGGACGAGCTAGTGGAGTTCCCCACCGGCGTGAGAGGCCTGATCCTGAATCTGGATCACGCAAGGCTGGATGTTATCCTCCTGGGACCCGATGAGGGCATCCAGGGCGGCGACTTGGTGACTGCCACGGGCGAGCGCGTACGGGTGCCGGTGGGCCACCAGCTCCCGGGCCGCGTCGTGAATCCCCTGGGGGAGCCGCTCGACGACAGAGGGCCCGTTCAAGCCACGGAGGTGCGGTTCCTGGATCGGGAGGCCCCGGACATTGTCGAACGCGCGCCGGTCAACGAGCCCCTCTACACCGGCACGAAGATTGTCGACGCGCTGCTTCCGATCGGACGAGGGCAACGAGAACTGATCCTCGGCGACCGCCAAGTCGGCAAGACGTCTCTCGCCGTGGATGCCGTTCTCAGCCAGCGCGACCGCGACGTCTCCTGTGTGTACGTCTCCATCGGTCAGAAGAAGAGCTCGGCCTTGAGCGTCATCGAGACACTACGCCGCCATAACGCGCTGGCGCATACGACGGTCGTCGTCGCCAGCCCCGAGGATCCCCCAGCTCTCCGCTACCTGGCCCCGTACACAGGATGTACGATTGCCGAGTTCTTCAAGGATGAAGGGCGCGACGCCCTGATTGTCTACGACGACCTGAACAAGCACGCCGACGCCTATCGAGAGCTCAGCCTTCTTCTCCGCCGCCCTCCAGGACGCGAGGCGTACCCGGGCGACATCTTCTACATCCACGCCAGGCTTCTGGAGAGGGCATGCAAGCTGGGCGAGACGGAGGACGGCGGGAGCCTGACGGCGCTGCCTATCGTCGTGACCCAGCGGGGCAACGTGTCGGCCTACATCCCCACGAACTTGATCTCGATCTGCGATGGACAGATCGTTCTCGACACCGATCTCTACAATCAGGGCATCAAGCCCGCGGTCGACGTAGGGCTGAGCGTGTCGCGCGTCGGTGGCGAGGCACAGTCGGACGCCATGCGTGAGGTGGCCGGCGAGCTCCGCCTCGAACTGTCGCAGTACGACGAGGTCCGCCGCTTCGCCCGCTTCGGCGCGGAGGTCGATGAGTCCACACGACGTCAGATCGAGCACGGGCGCCGGCTTCGCGCAGCTCTGAAGCAGCCCGTCCACCACCCGCTGCCGCTAGCCTTCCAGATCGTGATACTTCTGACCGCTACTGAGGGCCTGCTGGACAGCGTCACGGTTGAGGAGGTGCCAGCCTTCGAGAGAGGCCTGCTGGAGCTAGTTCAGAGGAGGGAGCCGGAGCTTCTTCACCAGATCAACCGCACCGGTGAGCTCCTTCCGGACACGCGAGAGGCATTGATGGGGATCATTCTCGACTACGCCGCTGAGTGGTCCGAAAGGAGGTCGGAGCCATGAAGATGGTCATGGCCATTATGCCGCGAGGAGAGGCAGAACGCGTCCTGCGCGCGCTGGTGGCTGCGAACCACACCGCGACCTACATGGAGACCCGGGGCGGCATGCTACGCCAAGCCCAGATGACCCTCTTCATCGCCGTCGCAGCGGAGGAAATCGACCAGGTGCTGACCATCATCAAGAACACATGCCGTTCAGAACCTGTGGTCGAGTGCGCGGACGACAGTGCCATCAACGCCCCCAAGCCTTCGAAGCCCCGCCTCGGCGGTGCCGTGGTCTTCATCTGGGACATCGCGCGGAGCGAGACCTACTGACGGCTGCCCGTCTGTATCCCCGAGAGCAGCGAGGTGAGATGGAGGAGATAGAGCGAGCCCACGAGCGTTTGGATAACATCCGGGGGGTCAAGCCGATCCTGAACGGCCTGCGCACCATCTCGTTGGGTAGCTGGCAGGCCGCCCTGAAGCGTCGCAGTAGCACCCGCGACTACGCCGAACGACTCGAGGCTATGCTGCCCCCGCTGATGCCGCACCTGCTGGCTGAGCGACCGAGGCTCGACGGCTCGCTGTACGGAGTAAAGCGCTCATCGGCGCGAGAATCAACACGGGCCAGCGGGACAGCGGGGCGAGCACCTGACTCTGGCGCCCGTCGGGTAACGGCCCTGGTGATCGGGAGCGAGCGAGGCCTTTGCGGTCGCTTCAACGTCGCCGTGGCCGGTGAGACAGAGCGGTACCTGACCAAGCGCTCCGCGGACGAGGTGCGTGTCAACCTGGAGGTCCTGGGCAGTAGAGCCCAGCGCGCCCTCAGCCGTCGCGCCGTTGAAGCCGAGCAGGCCGGCACTCTCGCCGTCACTACCCTCCCTCCGCTCTCGCTAGCCTTCCAACTGGCCCGCCGGTGGTTGACGGCCTACGAGGAAGGGAACATCGACGCCGTCGACCTCATCTACAACGACTACCGCGGCACTGGGACGTATGAGCCGACCGTGAAGCGGCTGATCCCGCCCCAACTCCCGACGGTGGATCCCTCTCGCACCCGATTGGACGTGTCAACCGCGAGGCCCGCTTCGTTTCCGCCACCGATCGTCGACACCGATCCGCTGACCCTGTACGCAAGGGTGGCGGAACAATGGACCTCAGTTCAGCTGTACAACGTGCTGCTCGATTCATCGGCAGCTGAGCACGCCACGCGATTCCAGCTGATGGAGTCCGCGACCCAGAACGCGGATGAACTGATCGAGGAGCTCACGCTCGTGATCCAGACAGCGCGGCGCCAGGAGATCACACAGGAGATGGCGGAGCTGGCCGCCGGAGCTGGTCTTCTGGGAGTGGACTAGGATCCGCGGCGTGACGCGGCAGTGGTTCTTCTCTTCAGGAAGCGGAATCAGATAAGTGGCTGGCCTTCTGCATCCTGTCCGATGTTCAAGAGCTCGAGCGCCCGCTGCCTGAGCCGACCAAACAGCACCTCCGGACTCTCTCCCCTCAGCGGAATCTGACCCGCCGCCATGGCTCCGTGCCCTCCAGCGGTACCGAGATCCCCAACGATGTCTCGGATGAGCTGTCCCGCGCCGTGCTCATCGTTCGTCCGCACCGACGCCATGATCTCTCCTTCGTAGACCCCCATACACACGACCCAATGCACCCCTCTGAGGCGCAGAAAGAGATCGGCCATCTCCGCCGGGAGGTCGGGTCGCCGCATCTGGTCAATGGTGCTGACGATCAGCGTATCCTCGTAGACTCGAGCCGACTGGAGGGCTGAGACCAAGCCCTGGAAGTACTCGGGGGCCACCTGGGCCCACTCGATCTTCACCAGAGCCTGGACGTCAATTCGTGACTGCAGGTAGAAATAGGCATCCACGTCCGCCTGACCGGCACCGCGGCCCAGGCCCATCGTGTCCGTCTTGATGCCGTAGAAAAGGGCTGTGGCGATCGACGGCGGCAGCTCGGAACCGACGGACTGACAGTACTCGGTCAGAATGGTGGACGTGGCGCCCACCTCGGGGCGCACGTCCGCGAATGTGGCGCGGGACGTTCCCTGGAGGATCGGGTGGTGATCGACGACAATCGACACCTCCGCGGAGGGAGGGAGCGCGTTGTTGCCTGCCCCGGGCTGTGTGTCAATGAGGGCTATGGGGAGTGACTCGGACAACTCTCCGTCGGCGAGCAACCTGAGAGGATAGCCGAGATAGCGCACCAGGGCCTCGTTTTCGGCCCGCCCAATGATGCCCCGATACACAATGTGGCTCTCTACGCCCCACATCTTCTCTAGCAGCCACTGCAAGGCGACGGAGCTGGCGATGGCGTCTGGATCCGGATCGTTGTGGGGCAGAATGAGCAGGCTTGTCGCGCCCTGGACGGCCGCGCGAAGCGACTCGAGACTGCTCACATCTGGATTGCGGTCCTCTGCGATGGTGACCTCCTGACAAGTTTCCTGAGGTCAGCCAATTGTACCTGACGGGATCGCGGGCTGCAACCAACCTCCGATGCGAGACCACTTGCCCTCACCCGGCGCGTTCGGAAAGTGGAGGCACGCAGCGATTATCGGGAACACCTTGCCGAGTTGCGGACGGGATCCTTCCATAGGTGACTTAAGGTGGCTGGAGGCGAAGGTGCACGGTGTGGCCTGTGGCGTGCGCACTCCCGCCAGCCCTCGATCGCCGCGACTCGACAACTCAGGCCCTGCTGTGACAATGCGGCCTGTGCCGTGGCAACGCGGCTTGTGCTGTCGCAACGATCGGCTGGTGCTGGAGGGCAGGCTGGCTTTCTACAGCGAACACTCCTGCTGGCGTGGGACGCGTGTACGAGAAGCACGCGATGCACGACATAAGCGATGAAGGGTCGGCGCGAGGCAGGACTGCGGGCATTTGGAGCGTACCTCCCGGCGTGGTATAATCACCGTCGGCCCCATAACACCATCGAGTCTGACCCACGTGACCCAAACCTGAAGCCGTCGTAGCTCAGATCTCTCTGGAGGCCATGCTGTCGCACCTCGGAGGTGCGCTGACGCGCCACGCGGAGAGCTTTGTTCGCCGAGAGGACGGCCATAGCGGAGGGATCATCACCAAGTGTCGACCGTCGGACACGATCGTAGACGCGATCGGACCAGCGGGCGCTACAGAGCTGCGTGTCGGCGCGGTCGGCGGCGGGGCCGCCTGCGTTCGGGATCGGGCCAATTACTCTCCCTGAATACCGGGCATTGGATATTGCGACGGGCTGGGCGGTTAGGGAGATTCCTTGCTTAGTCAAGGAGGCAAGAAATGAAAAAGACGACACTTGCTCTAGCGGGATCAGTCGTGCTTCTGGCTCTGGGACTGCTGCTCCAGGGGCTGTTCTGGCTGGTCATGCGCGTGCCTGGGTGGCTCTTCGCGGAGCCGCGGGGTGTTCACGCGTGGCCTGTCGTCGCGGCCGCCCTGGCCCTAATCGGTGCCGGCATCGCCTGGCTGGTCTCATCCCGGCCGACGCAAGCGGCAAAGCGAGAGACGGTCGTCACTGCCGCGGGTGCCCTGGTGGTGCAACCCTTCCTGGTGGTTACCGGAATCCTGGCGCTCTTGAGAATCGTCGACCCCAATGGGATGCCCATGCTGATGGAGATCACTGGCGGGCCGTACGTCCTGGCAGCCCTGCTCTTCACCGACGTGGGCCGCTATCTCGCCGCCAGCGCCGCTGCGCTGGGCCTCATCGCGGTCGGACTAACAGCGTCGGCGTTGCGGGAGCGGCAGACCACGACTCAGCGGCTGCCCTTCTACGTACTCGCCTTCGCCCTCCTACCCGTCGTAGCCCTTCCACTGGCGTTCTCGTCGATGCCTTGTCGACCGGGCGTGGAGCCCGATGCGGGCGTCGAGATGGAGGTCGTCGCTCGCTCGAGGTGGCCTTTCCAGACGGTCCGCATGTGCCAGGCTATCGCCGGCGTCTCCCCCTACCAGTGCGAGCCGCTGGGTTGGGCCGACGACGAGACCCTCGTCTACCGCGTCTGGCGGGGCGCTGGGTACGGTCCCAACGCCTGGCGCTCGCAGCCCGGGTCACCGGGAGTCCCACTGGCGTATCACCTGGGCGATGGCACCATCACCCGCTTCCGCGGAGATCCTGGCAATCTCCACCGCGAGACGTGCGATCCGGCAGCTTGTGTCGAGCCCGCCCTGGCTGACGTGCCCTCCTACCACCCCGGCCGCTTCGAGGATCCCATCGTCTCTCCTGATGGACGCTGGATTGCCTTCACGGCCTGGCCCTTCGATCGACCGGAGGATTTGCTCGTCATCTCGGCGAATTCGACGTTTTGATGTTACGTTTTGCACTCTGCCGCGATATACTACATGTAAGGAACGCTTGACGAAAGATCTAGCAAGGGCATCGTGAAACTACAGCAGATCGGATTCGCACTCCGATAGGGAAGACTGCGAAACGGGAGCCAGTATATGCACCAAACGTACGCTACAGCGCCCGCCAGAGCGAAGAGCGCAGCGGAGCACGCCGAGCTCGCGCAAGCCGCCAAGGAGGATGAAAGCGCCTTTGCCGCCCTCTACCGGCGCTACGTCGACCGCATCTACCGCTACGTCTACAGCCGCGTGAGCCGCAAGGCCGACGCCGAGGACCTCACCGCCCGAATCTTCACCGAGGCGCTGGAGGGGCTCGAGGACTACCGCGAGCAAGGGTCGTTCTCGGCCTGGCTCTTCACCATCGCCCACCATCGCGTCGTCGACCACTACCGCCGGAAGCGCACCACTCAACCCCTGGACGCGGCGTCCGAGATAGAGGGCGACGGGCCGAACCCGCTGGCGGAGGTGGTGCGTGAGGAGCGTTTGGAGCATCTGGCTTGGCTGGTCGAGGGACTGGACGAGGAGAAGCAGGAGCTGCTGCGGCTCCGCTTCGCCGGCGAGCTGACCTACCGGGAGATCGGAGAGATCGTGGGTCGCAGCGAGGGCGCCGTGAAGATGGCCGTCCACCGGCTGCTCCGCCGGCTGGAGGATGCGTGGGGGGACGAGAATGAGTGAACGAGTGGAGACGATGTATTCGTCAGAGATCGAGGAGGCGCTGGGGACGCTGTTCTCCGCGCCGGAGCCGGACCCCGCCTTCGTGGCCAGACTGGAACGCCAGTTGATGGCTCACGATGAGAGGGCTGCAGCGCAACCAGTCGGGCAGGCTTCGTCCCTGCGCCGCTTCTGGGAACTCATCTGGCAACCGGTGCGCAGCCACCGCTGGGCCACCGCCGGCATCGCCGTCCTCCTCGCCCTCGCCGTCGCCTTCCTCGCCGTCGGACCGCAGCGGGTGTGGGCCGACCTCCAGCGGTTGCTGGGCTACGTCCCCGGCGTCGGCTTCGTGAACCTGGAGGAGACGCGGGTGCTGACGGCGCCGGTGACCGTCACCCGCGACGGGGTGACGCTCCGCGTGGAGCAGGTGCTGGCCGCGCCCGACGGGACCACGGTCGTCATCAGCAACGAAGGGCTGCCGCCGGAGGATGAGGTCGTAGACGGATCAAGAGAGCCCAGGGCGATGTACCTAGCCGGCATCGAGCTCCGGCTCCCGGACGGCACCAGGCTGAGCCCCAACAGAATGGCCTCGGGCTGGGGAACGGCACGGCTCGGGTTCCCGCCTCTTCCCCAGGGAGTCTACCATCTCACGCTGGAGGCGGAGCGCCTGCCTGGGGTGCCCGTCGGAATCGCACCTGAGGACTGGGAGATCCCCATGACGCTCCGGCCCGCCACGGGCGACCTAATCGGCGAGTTGTTCCCGGAGGCTTACGTGCCGGCGGACGCCAGCGAGACCCACGCAGACGTCACCCTCCGCGTCGTGGCGGCGGTCCACACCCCGGAGGTGACGGCACTGCGCGTTCGGGTGGAATGGCCAAACCCAGCCTGGCAGGGACCGCGGCTTCACAGGGACTACCAGGGGGCTCCAGGACTGCACGACGACGTCGGCCACATCTACCGGCACGTGAGGGCCCGACCCGTGAGCGCGCCCGGCTTCACCGAGGAGGTCGCGGTGGAAGAGGCGCCTCCCCCGGGCCACAGGGACATCCCGCCTCTTCCCGCCTCCGGCGTCTTGACTGAGGAGCAGACCCTGACCCTCGCCCCAATCTCGCCGTCGGCGCGGCGCCTGACTCTGCCCATCGACGAGGTCTCCTTCGTCGTCCCCGTGGAGGAGACGTTCACGCTCGATCTGGGAGAGAACCCTCAACCGGGCGACAGCTGGACGCTGGATGAGCATCTCACGGTGGCCGGCTTCCCGATCCACGTGACCGGGGTCCACCTGGAGGAGGCGGATCCGGGGGGCATGGACTTCAAGTACCAGCTGACGTTCGACGTGGAACGTGAGGAGGCGGGAAACCCGACGTTGAGCGGTATCGTGGTCGAGGTGCCCTTCCGTGGCAGCTCCGGTGGCACGATGAGTGGGTCTTTTATAGGAGAGGAGAAGGCCAGACCAAGCGCGGTCGGCGAGGCTCTCCCGCTGCACCCCTTCACCGTCACCGTGAGACGGGTCGGGGTCTCTGTGCGCGGGCCGTGGACGTTGAGCTGGTCGGTGCCCGGGGCGGAGGAGCAGGATGCGTCTGTCTCTCCCCTGACACTCCGGCCGGAGGACGTCGGCCAGACCCGAGGACCGCTATCCCTGACGATGGATAGGGCGACGCTGACGGACCGGCTGACGGCGGTGCGCCTGGCAGCAGGACCGTTACCCGGAGATGCCGAAGTCCGCTTCCCATCGGGCTCCGAGGATCCCGCCCCGTACCTGGAGGACGATCGGGGAAGACGGTATGAGCTCGAAGAGGACGTGGGCTGGGAG
>JASFVD010000013.1:0-15241 GCA_050050015.1 Anaerolineae bacterium
CTCGTTTCGCGACTAGTCGCCTAGTAGAAGATTCTCCGCTCAGGCGATTGACAGTGCGAGGGCTATACCGCTAGCCACACGCCCCAGACGCGCCCTCCTCTCTCAGGGATCTTAGCACTCGCTCCGGCGTCAGCGGCAGCTTGTCAATCCACACTCCGGTTGCATCGTGGACCGCAGCAACGAGTGCAGGTGCCAGCGGGATGAAGGGCATCTCGCCCATTCCTCGTGCACCCCACGGGCCGCGCGGATCCGGCTCCTCCACAAGGATCGACTCGACGACCCTTGGGACATCGGCGACAGTGGGAATCAGGTAGGTGCTCAGATGTGGCGTCAAGACTCGTCCCTCTTCGGTAACGAGATTTTCGCACGTGGCCCAGCCCGCCGCCTGCGCCACACCTCCCTCGATCTGCCCTTCAACCTGCTGCGGGTTGATAGCCTTACCAACATCATCTGCGCAGACGACGCGCCGGATCTCGATCTCACCGGTCTCGATATCGACGGTCGCTTCCACGGCCTGGGCCACATACCCGTAGGCGAAATTGGGGAGCCCCTGCCCGGTCTCCGGGTCAAACGGCGTCGTTTCTGGGGCGAGATAGGTCTCCTCAGCTATTGCCGGTCTCTCCTCTTCCTGCCATTGCCTCAGGGCCGCTGCTGCCGCCTTTCGAATGGCCTGTCCCGCCATGAACGTCGTCCGCGAGGCGGATGTCGAGCCGGAGCTCCCGGCGCTGGTAGCCGTGTCGGAGGTCTCCATCCAGACGCGCGAAAGCGGTATTCGAAGCGCCTCGGCCGCCATCTGCCGGATCACGGTGTGGGCACCCTGGCCCACGTCGGCACTCCCGATGCTCACGGTCGCGCGCTCGATCTCCTCCTCGCCTTCGAGAGTAATCTTTGCCCAGCAGCCCTCCTGATACCCAAAGGAGAACCCGACGTTCTTGAAGCCGACGGCCAGACCAATTCCAGTACGCACCGCCTCCGGAGGCCTTCCTGCCTCGGCGGTCGCTCGCGGCGAGGGTCTCCGCCAACGCGAAGACGGCTCCTCCGGACCTCCGCCTGTCTCCTGCCATCCGATCGCCCGCGCACATCGCTCAGTAACCTCGACAAGACTGATCCCGCCCGGCAGAGGCGTACCCACCGTGGTAAGGGATTCGTCACGGAGCAGGTTCTTGATCCGTAGCTCAACCGGGTCGGCGTCTAGAGCCTCGGCCAGCTTGTTCATCTGCATCTCCGCAGCGAAGATACCCTGTGGTGCCCCGAAACCTCGGAAGGCCCCGCTAGGCGGATTGTTTGTGTAGACGCCATCCACGTCAACCTTGGCATGTGGAAACTCGTAGGGCCCCGTGCAAGTGATCGCCGTGTTGCCGAGAACCTTGTTGGTGGTGTAGCAGTACGCGCCACCATCAGCGATTACCTTAACCTCGGCACCGACCAGTCTTCCGTCGTGCGTGGCGCCCCACGTGCACTCGAACCACATAGGGTGGCGCTTGCAGTGCCCAAGGATAGACTCCTCCCGGGTCCACACTATCTTAACCGGGCGCTGCAGCCGGTAAGCAGCCAGAGCCAGCACGATTTGTACCGACATATCCTCGCGCCCCCCGAAAGCGCCGCCGATAGCCGGATAGATCACTCGGATCTGCTCCCGCGGCACGTCCAGGGCGTGAGCGATCTCCTGCTGATCCTCCCATGTCCACTGACCGGCGACTACCACCGTCACCCGGCCCTCGTCGTCGATATAGGACAGGCCTGCCTCCGGCTGAAGATAGGCATGCTCTTGGGATGCGGTTTGATACCGGCCTTCAACAATGACGTCGGCGGCCTCCCACGCGGCGTCCACGTCGCCTTTCCGGATCTGATGGTGGCAGATCAGGTTGCCGCGTGTGCTCAATTCTGGGTGAAGGTCGCTCCGCTCGCGACCAGGGTGAAGCTGCACCGCGTCTGGTTCCAGAGCCTGGAAAGGATCACTCACGATCGGCAGATCCTCGTACTCCACGTTGATCAGCTCTCGGGCCCTAGAGGCGGCAGCCTTGGTTTCGGCCACGACGAAGGCCACTTGATCACCCACAAAACGGACCACGTCGGCCCTAGGGTTGTCGGAGCCAGGACCACATAGCACGGGCTGATCGCGCGTCTGAAGGCCGTACTCGTTCACGGGCACGTCCTCAGCCGTGAAGATCGCCACCGTGCCAGGCACGTCTTCCGCTTCACTGGTGTCGATTCTCAGCACCCGAGCATGCGGACGACCAGCGAAGAGAATCTTGCCATGGAGCATATCCTCCATCGCAAAATCGCCCGGGTACTTCGCCTCGCCAGTAACCTTGGCGCGTGCGTCGATACGAGCGGCCGACTGCCCAACAACAATGGTCATGATGGACCCCCTCGTCCAGGCTGAGTAGTCTGACGATGGCACGTCGGAGAGACCGGCTCCAAGAGGCAGAGAGTGATATTCACAATACGCGCCTAGTCATTTCCTTGCCTCTGCCTCGTCTCCAACGTCAGGATCCGCCGGAGGATGGCCACCGTGGCAGCATAGGTTGAATCCACGCCGAAATAGGAGAGACGCTGCGCCCCCAGATTCCTTCCTTTCCCCAACGGGGTGTCTGAGGCGTAGTGAATGATCCCCACGTCGAAAGGGAGAGTGTCCGCGTAGAGCGTCACGATTTCGTTCGTCGGATGTCGGGTAGGACGCACCGCCTCATACACAGCCGAGAGATACGGGCCGGCCTCCATCTCGATATCCGTGTATCCCTCCCGGTAGAAGACGTCCATATAGCGATCGTTCTGCAGGAACGTCCCCCGTACGCTAATGGCTTTCTGATTGTCGAGTGTTGTCCCGTGGACGAGATAGGGAGCTACGTCGGCCGCTGTGAAACAGTTGTTGAATAGATAGGTGTTGCGAGAGTGTTCATCGTGGATCACATACGGTATCATCACATCGCCAATACGACCGTTGAGCGTGGCTGCCTTGCCCAAGGTATACACGCCTCGGAGCGAATCGACGCTCGTGGCGACCTGCGACAAGATGTGATAGGCACCCATCCCTAGCGGATAGTCAATATTGACGATCACCGCATCACTCTGAGCCAACCTGTCGAGGCCGGACACTTGGAGTCGAGGGTCGAACCAGTCCGGGCGAAGACGACACATCTCGATCACCTGAGCTTCGACGTCAAAGACGTGGTGACTGTCGATGTGCTTGATCCCGCAAAGCGCCTCCTCTTCCTCGCGCTCCTGCCAGATGTCCTCGCCGCGGTGCACGTCCATATAGCTGCGGAGGATGAAGTAGAGGAGATTCTCTAGTCTCGATGGTGTCTCCCCGTGGCGAATGCGGGAAGACTCCTCCACCAGCGGCTGGGGTCCCCTTTCTCTAAGGTGTCGCAGCAGGTCCTGGTCGCGGCGCAGGGCAAACCCCGAAAGCATGTTCACCACGCTGTGCACGTTGCTGGAGATGAAGTAGACAGGCCGCTCGCTGAGATCTACGAGCGACGCATCGGTGATCAAGCTCCACCAGCGCCTCGTCGCTTTTCGGTAGTCGACCCGAGAACCGGCAAGCAGGCGCACGGCGATGCGCTTCGGTTCCCGTCCCATGTCCCATAGGAGTGTGGCGAGCTGTTCACCCCAGATGGATTCCAGACGCCTCATGTCATCCGGACTGATATCCAACACACGCATGACTTCGTCACGCAGGGACTGCCACGTGGGCTCACCCGTGTCTCGATGTAACCTGAGACTTTCCAGCAAGGGGTGCCTATGCAGGCGCCGGTGCATCTTGTTCCACTCGATCTGGAAGGCCGTCAGCATCGGAATGAGGTCGTCGATATCGGAGACGCTGGCGATGAAGGCAGCCATCGTCTCCTGGCCATCAAAGAACGTGCGACGACGGCGCCCCGGGGCCTCGACCGGTTCCCACTGCTCCACCTTTGCGTATCCACGTCGGGCGAAGACCCTCTCCGACTGTCCCATCACCACTAGCCTGGTCTGTCGAATGCAGTGCGGGAGCCGCAGCGAGCAGTAGATAAGGGCTGCTGGGTCCGGGGTCATGTCGCGCGCCTTGACATGGAGCGACGAATTCATGCCGAGATGAGACTCGACGAACGAGCGCACCTGCACTTCATCGGTGGTGCGCAGGAGCGAGTAGTAGGTGCGCATATAGAGCGAAATCTCTTCGCTACCCGTGGTGGGGACGGTCCTCTCCATCTTTCTTCTTACTCGTTCGAAGCCGCCTTCTCGATCGCGCCGACTATCTTGTAGTAGCCGGTGCAGCGGCAGAGGTTTCCGCTCACAGCGAATTCGATCTGTTCTCGTGTGGGCCGGGGAATCTCCTCCAGCAAGCTCGCCCCAGCCATCACGAAACCTGGCGTGCAGTATCCGCACTGCACAGCCCCCTCGTCGATGAATGCCTGCTGAACGGGGTGCAGATCACCACTTTCGGAACTCGACGCAACCTCACGCAGACCCTCAATGGTGACAATGTGGGTTCCGTGGGCCCGTGGCGCTGGAGTCAGGCAGGCCAGCACCGCGATGCCATCCATCCAGACGGTGCAGGCACCACATTCCCCCTCGCCACACCCCTCTTTGGTGCCGGTGAGACCTAGTTCGCCACGTAACATCTGCAGAAGCGTCTGATCATTTGCCCCTTGGATAACGACGTTCTCCCCATTGACTACACACTCAATCGGTTCCAGGCCTTCGCGATGGTGGCACACCGTCTTGCCCGCCAGACGCGGGAATACGCCATCTGCAGCACCCCAGAGCATTGGAGGCTCGTCGGGAAACGCTGCTCTTTCCTCCCCGGCCGCGAGCGCCGTGAGAGCGCGACGGACCAGGACGGTGATGACCTCCTGACGATAGTCTGCGCCCGCGCGAACGTCGTCGATGCAAGACGTGGCCCTGGCAGCCAGCCCCGCAGCCTTCTGGACGCTCTCCTCACTTAGCCGCCTCCCTACGAGGACGCTTTCGGACTCCCGAGCTCGAATGACAGTGGGCGCCACGCTCCCCATGGTGATTCGCGCCCCTGCAACCACGTCCTCGTCGAAAGAGAGCACCGCGGCTGCGTTGACGACAGACACGGCGTGGACGCGCCGCAGGGCCAGCTTCACAAAGGTACCGCGCTGGTTCGGCCGGAGAGCCGGGAAGAAGATATCAGTGACCATCTCATTCGGGCCCAGGGCGGTCTCTCGCACTCCCTGGTAGAAGTCTTCGAATGACAGGATCCGTTCGCCTTCAACGCTGCTCAGCTTCAGCCGGGCGTCAAGAGCCCAGAGCGCTGCGATCGTGTCGTTGGCCGGCGAGGCGGTGACCAGGTTTCCCGCGATGGTCCCTCGATTGCGCAGCTGAGGCGTCCCCACCCGCCAGCAAGCAAATGCCAGAGGGTATCCTCGCTGGACTAGGGGATCCGAGCTTACTGCCCTGTTGTGCGTTACGGTCGGTCCCACGTGGACGCGTCCATCGTCCACAGATATGCGGTTCAGTCCGCCGATGCGCGTGACGTCGATTAGGATGTTGGCGTCTCGGGTGTCCCGATCCAGTTCGACAATCAAATCGGTTCCGCCGGCGATCACACGCGCCTCGGAACCGTGCTCAGCGAGAAGACGGAGGGCATCGTCGACTCTGGTGGGGGTATAGTACACTTGCCACATAGCCTATCTCCTCGACTTGGTCGCACGCAGGCGAATCGATCATCAAGCCGTTCAACGTGGTGGGCACGCGGGTTAAGTATACTCGCCTAGCCTACCTTGGGCAACTGGTCGGTCTGCACTTGGAGCCGCAACTTTGTCGGCTATAATACGTAGTGCATGGTGCCAGCTACCATCGACTTGACACGACCAGGGCCCGCGGAGCGTGCAGTGACTGACGAACAACAATGGATCCATGCTGCTCGGGAGGGAAATAAAGCTGCCTTCGGGCGTCTGGTCGACGCCTATCAGCGTTCCGTTTACAACCTGGCCTATCGCATGCTGGGCAACGCTCCAGAGGCTGAGGATGCAACTCAGGAGGCGTTCATAAGGGCCTACAGGCATCTGGAGAGCTACGATCCCCGGCGGCCCTTCAGTACGTGGCTGTTTTCCATTGCCTCGCACTACTGTATCGATCAGCTGAGACGCCGAAGGATCGATTGGCTGCCGTTGAAGGAAGAGATTGCCGAGCCAGTACGGTTGGCGAGCGCCAGTCCCAACCCAGAGAGCGTGGTCACCGAGAGAGATCGGGAACGGTGGATCCAGGAACTCCTGAGCACCCTCTCTCCTCGAGACCGAGCGGCGATCACCTTGCACTATTGGTATGACTGCCCGTACAAAGAGATTGCTGAGGTGTTGGATCTGTCAGTGAGTGCGGTCAAGTCGCGACTCTATCGCGCTCGACGAGCGCTGGCGGAGAAGATGGAAGGAGAAGCATATGCGCTGCGAGAAAGCCAAGCGCTTGATGGCGGTCAATCTGGATGATCGCCTCGATCGCGCGAGGATCACAGAACTGCAAGAGCACCTAGACACCTGTGACCCGTGCCGGGCGGAGTGGCGGAGAGTCTCTGCGGTGGATCAGCTGTTCAAGTCGGCGCCAATGGTGTCGGCACCAGTCTATCTGCGTGGTCAGATCATGGCCCGTATCGACCGAAGGGAGCAAGCCCGTCGCGCAATCGTCGGCAGCCTAGCACTGGCGCTGGGTGCCATCGCGTTGACGCTGCTGACACTCATCCCGGTCGCCCTGGGACTGGTGGAGAACCTGGGCGGTGCACCGGCCTTGCTCATCGGCGGCGCGCAGACCGCCGGACAGCTCGTAGTCGTGATCGATGGACTAAGTCGCATGCTGCTCGTGCTGCTGAACCAGTTTGTCACACCCCTGGCCCTCCTGGGCCTGGTCAGCATCGCGGCGGCACTTACCCTCAACGGCCTGTGGATTGCCGCGGTACGTAGACTGCTCGTTGCCGGCTGATGATCGACGCCAACCACGTGACGACGGACGCGACACGTGAACCAAGATGCGCGTAGGGAAGAGAGCTCGTTGAGACTATTGGAGGGGACTGATATGAAAAACCTTGCGATACCGGTCGCTGCGTCGGCCCTGCTGATCTCCACGCTCGCGTGTACAATCACGCCACAGATACCAGATATCAACATCAACCTGCCCAAGCTCGAGGTCGGCGACCTCAAGGAGGAAAGACATTCTGTTCCCCTTCCGAGGGGCGATTCGGCGGACGTCGACGTCGTGTTCGGTGCGGGGAGGCTCGAGATAGAGGCAGGCGTCTCCGACAAGCTGCTCTCGGGCCTCTTCACCTACAACGTCCAGAAGTGGGCACCGCAGATCACTCACGAAGGAACCCAATTGGCCATCAAGCAAGGAGGAGACGAGAGGAAATGGGGGATTCCCAGCGGGAACGTCCGCAACCACTGGGAACTCGAGTTCTCGGCCGAGATGCCTCTGGTCATGAACGTGAAGGTGGGAGCTGGGGAGGGTAAGCTTGATCTCACAGGGCTGCAGATCACTGACTTCGACATGGATGTCGGAGCCGGGGACATCGCGCTCCGCTTCGACGAGCCAACGGAGATCCCGATGAATCATATGACGCTGGACACCGGTGCGTCGAAAGTCGAAGTTGTGGGAGTTGCGAACGCCAGTCCTGAGGAGATCAGGCTTCAAGGTGGCGTCGGCGACATCGCCCTGGACCTAACCGGGAACTGGGCTCGGTCGTCCGACATCACGATTCGGGCCGGGGCGGGAGCGCTTAGGCTGACCTTACCCTCTGATGTGGGCGTGGAGATCGAGACACGAGGAGGCCTGACCAACATCGAGGCCTATGGGCTGAGGCAGATGGGAGGCACCTACACGAACGACGCTTTTGGAGAGACGGATGTCGAGCTTCACATCAACATCACGACAGGAGTTGGCAACGTGCGTTTGACCGAAGAAGGTGCTGGTGAGTAGTACCCGTGTAGCGGCACGGACGGAGGTACAGAGATGCTTAGAAGAAGGCTAGGCTGGCTGACGTTGCTCGTCCTGGGAGTTCTCGTGCTTCCCGTCCCTCGGGTGACGGCTGCCAGTGAGCGACCGGATGACGGCGTCGTCATCTGGAATGAGGACTATACACTTGCGGAGGATGAGGAGCTGGATGGCAACTTGGTCGTCTTCAACGGCGACGCAGCCCTGGAACCCGGGAGCCGAGCGAGAGGCGATGTCGTCGTCTGGAATGGCGATGCCCTGGTGGGCGGTATCATCGAAGGCAATCTGGTCGTCTCCAGCGGCGACATTCTCCTGAATGAAGATGCCCACGTACGCGGGGATGTCGTGTGCACCTTCAACTGCAGCGTCGAGCAAGAGGAAGGAGCTCGTGTTGACGGCGACCTCGTGGAGGGCCCGTCCCTGCGCGGGATCCCACCTATCGATCTAATCGAACCTGATCTATGGCTCCGGGTACCGCGCACCGAACCAGAGCCGGTTTGGCTGTCCGGCCCAGAACAACTCCTGCGGTGGATCTTCCGACTGGTACGGCGCGTGGTTATGATCTTGGTAGTGGCCGCAATGGGCGGAGTCGTGGCGCTGATCTGGCCGGAGGCAACTGACCAGGTTGGACAGGCTGTCTTCGAGACGCCGGCAGCCAGTCTCGGGATCGGAGTCCTGACGGTCATGGCCTCCATGACACTGGTCATAGCCCTGGCGATCACTATCTGTCTCTCCCCCGCCGCGGCCCTGCTCGCCCTCGCCCTTGGCACTGCGGGATTGTTTGGATGGACAGCTGTCGGCGCGAGGGTAGGAGAAAGGCTCTTGCAGGCCCTGCACGCCAGGGGAACGAGTCCGGTGTGGAGAGCCGGGCTGGGGACGTTGATCATCACCTTGATCGCTGTGGGGCTAAGCAACGCCTTCTGCCTTTCCCCTCTTGGCTGGTTGCTGACGTTCGTCGTCGGCTGCCTTGGACTTGGAGCCGTAGTGCTGACTCGCCTTGGCACGACACCATACGTCCCGAACCGCCCGCGTAGGCCACCCACCCCTGCTTCTCCTCCCGCCAGCACGTCACAACCGGAGAAGCCAAACGTTGAGGGCAACGATCAACGCGAGTCGAGCGAGGGGGATGCGAGCGCATAGCAGTTCCGACTCTAGGACCGAAGGCCGAGGGCGAAGCATCCCTCGGCTTTTTCGTCTGGAACAAGTACCACCTCGACCTCGTCTATACGTTGCATGCGTCCGATGCAGCGTCGAGAAACGCCGAATCGTGATCGGACCACGAAGCCGCAGAGAGCTTCTTTGGACGCATAGGACGCTCCCTGATGCATTCCATTGATGCCGATGCGACACATCGGTTACCTGCAAACGAAGGAGAAACGATGAAATTGAGGCCCATCATCACGCTGTCGTTGCTGGCGCTGACGATGGCTGCTTGCAGCAGGTCCATCTCGCCAGCGCCTGCCGCTGAGACCAGCGCCCCTTCACCAGAACCCTCCATTGTAGAGACTCCTGTGTCGCCTCTTGCGACACCGATGTCGACCCCGACGCGCGGAGCGAGTCCCCTTCCCGACCCCGCGTCCAGCCCCATTGAGCCTCCGTCTGAGGCGGTCGACCAGGCCGTGGCTGCTGCTCGCGATCGCTTGGCCGAGGAGCTAGGCGTTGCGCCGGACGACCTGGCGGTTACGGTCATCGAGCCAGTTGAGTGGCCGGACGCCAGTCTTGGGTGCCCGAAATCAGGAGAAGTCTACGCTCAGGTCATCACACCGGGCTATCGGATCGTGCTGGAAGTCGACGACAGGGACTACGAACTGCACACGGATCAAAGCGCGCGCCGCATCCGGATCTGCGAACTCAGGAGGCGGAGCGAGGCTGAAGTTGCCGTGGCGTTCCTGGCTGACGAGCTTGGAGTTCCAGCGGAGGACATCGAGGTGCTCTCGGTGGAGATGTACGAATGGCCCGATGCAAGCCTTGGGTGTCCCGAACCCGGCAAGTCGTATGCTCAGGTCGTGACAGAAGGCTACCGCATCCTGTTGCGAGCAAAGGAAGAGGAGTACGAAGTTCGGACCGACAGGGAGGGCCGGATCACCGTGTTATGTGAAGCCGGCCCCTAGAGGTGGGGCCCGCACGGCTCTCGTCAGAGCCCTGGTAGGAGGTCACGCGATTCTTCTTCTCAAGGGGAGCCGCGCGCTGCAGCGCGGGGCTCCCTCTATCTCCGCGGTCAATCAAGCAGACCTTTGCACGTGGCTAGGTCGAATAGAGCTTTGACCAAGTAGACCTACTCCTCTTCGAGCTTCGAGATGAAGCTCTCGAGGCTCTCGCCTCCTCGGACCCTCAGGCGAGCCATCTCAAAGACGTTCTCACGCGTATGCGTCCTTCCCCACTCCGTCGTCACGGCTCCCCAATAGCCTGCTGATTCAAGGACCGCAACCACATCGCTGTCCCAGCGCCCCGACGGATAGGCGAAAAACCGCGGAACACGATCGGTGTGATGTTGAATGGCCTCCTTGATCCCAAGGATCTGGTAGACGAGGTAGTCGTAAGGACGATCTCGCAGATCCACGTGGTCTCGACTGTGAGCCTGGATGTCCATCCCCGCGTCTGACATCTCTTTCATCTGAGACCACGTGAGGTATGCCACGCGCTCATGATGAGCCGGGGTTGCCAGCACAAAGAACGTGCCCGGAAACCCATGATCCAGAAGCTTGGGGAAGACGACCTCGTAGGCGTCGCGATAGCCATCGTCGAAGGTGAGGACAACGGGGTTCTCCGGCAGCGAATATCCCTCTGTCAGGTAGAGATACAGATCGGTAAGCGTGACCGGATGATAGCCCTGTCGCTGCAGGTACTGGAGTTGCTGCTCCAATGACTCCGGGGAAACCGTTAGGTCGCGGCGGTACACGTCGGCGCCTGCCGGGAGCAGGGAGACGTAATGATACATCAGGATCGGGACATCCGCCTCGTCAGGCAGAGGAACGTCGGTCGGAGATGGTGTCGCCATCGGCTTGACCGGAACGTCGCTCGACTTCTTCGGCATCCCCGTCCGCGGCACTGTCTCAGGAATCTCCCAGCGGCCGTAGGTCGGCTGTACGGCGAACACCAGCAAGGCCGCCAGGGACAAGATACCGATCCCCAAAGCTGCGATCGCCGTTCGCCGCAGGCCTCGTCTTTGGTCAGGACTCATGAGAATCACTTTGCACCGTTCCAGTTCATGCAGCCTCGAATGCCTTCATCAAGGGGGTGGGCCACGCGTTGGGACCCTACTTACTTGGCGGCTCGGTCAGATCTGCCGGGAATCGCGCCACCGATGGATCGCCGTCCGCGTGGCACCGAATGCCAGCCGTGGAAGATCCTCAGGGTCAAAGAACGCAACGCGATCCACGTCGTCAGCCGCTCGCAGGTGGTCCTCCACCCGCCCGCCTCCCACCCATCGAGCCCGATAGACGATCACAATATCTGCATCGCCGTAGTCCGCCGCTGCAAGGACATCCAGGAGGTCAATGATCTCGACCTTAAGGCCCGTCTCTTCCCGACATTCACGGAGCGCTGCCTCGGCGGGGCTCTCGTGGGAATCGACGAATCCGGCGGGCAACGACCACAGACCCTGACGTGGGTTCAGACGTCGCCGGACAAGGAGAACCTTGCCGTCGTGCTCCACAACTACGCCGGCGGCAATCTTGTGCTCACGGAAGACGATCCTATCGCAGACAGGACAAGAGCGGCGAGGCCGCCCGAAAGCTTCCTTCGTCTCGAGAGCGTGACCGCATTGAGGACAGTAGTTCAGTTCCAGAGGTTGCGCCACACCTGTGCTCCCAGAAGCCGGCGCGTCACACTGGCCTGCACCTCGAGGCCGACCTCGCGTCGCCCCAATGTGGAGACCGCTGGGCCTCTACCCATCGCTACCGATATCGCAGTCGCCACGCTTGGATCGTGGCGACTGTCAGCACCAAGGATGCCAGGCCAAGCATCACCTCAAGTGCTCTCAAGGGGAGACGGGAGAATTGGAATCCACCCGTCTCACGCTCTCCCTGCACCGGTTCAGGCGTAACCGGCAGCTCGTCCGGCGTCGGTTCCACTAGCCCTAGCTCTCCCTCCGACACCGCCGGGGGCTCAGCCGGGATCGTCGCCGTCATCGTGGCCGACCACGTCGTGGTCACGGTGACCTTCGGAGCGAGGAGAGCAGCGGGTTCCTCCGTGGCACCGCCGCCTGCCACCGGAGGTGGAGTGCCTCCCGCCCCGGCAGGGGCCTCCATGGCCCTTTCCGCCTCCGTGGCGGCGCCCTCTTCCTCAACGGGCATTTCCGGCTCCTCGATGGCTTCCTTGGCCGGGGGCGCTGCCGAGGTAGGAGGAGGGGACGCGAGGTCGGCCGCGCCCGATTCCATTGGCTCAGTTTCTGGAGTCACCGCCGCCTCAGGTGCCATCTCTGGCGCTTCGTCGCGCTGGAGCATCGGTGCCGGAGCCGAAGCCCTGCCGCCGACGGCGGGCAGCAATAGATCGCCGACCACAACAACAACAAACAGCAAGCTCACCACCGTTGCGGCCCCCGTCAACAGGGGCGCCGCCCACGCTCCAATTCCCCTCTGCCGCTCGCGACGGGCGCGATGGATCTCAGGCACCAGCCTTTCGCGCTTCACCATCGTCTCCGACAGTATGAAATTCCGCGGCGCCGAAACCTCGGGAAGCTCACGCACGAGCGAAACGGTCCTATTAAAGGTCCGCAGCTCAGCCCTCAATTCTGGATCCTGCGACAGACGAGTTTCGAAGCGCTGTCGCTCATGCTCGCTCATCTCGCCATCCAGATAGGCGGATAGCTGCTCGTCGAGCCGTTCTTCTTCGTCCCTCGTTCGTCCAAACAATGACAACATGATCTCTTACCGATCTACGCCTTACAGGCGCGTGCGGCGCATACTCTCAGCCTCTGTCACTTAAGACGATATCGGGCAGGCAAAAGTTCCCCTTGATCGCGGAGATAGTCGCGGAGCTTACCTCGGGCTCGTGCCAGGCGGGATTTCACGGTCCCCAAGGGCGCTTCAGTCGCCTCCGCGACCTCTTGGTAGCTGAAACCTTGCACGTCCGCGAGCACCAGGGTGATCCGTTGATCCGGGGGAAGCTCACCAATGCCGGTCTGAATCACTTGGGCCATTTCATCCCGGAGGGCATGCTCTTCCGGCCCCTCGGTCTCGCTGACTAGCGCCGGATTGGCTTCCTCCTCGATCTCGAAATCCTCTATCGACGTGGTAGGATGCCGCTTGCGCCGACGCAGTTCGTCGTAGCAGGCGTTGGACACGATGCGCATAAGCCAGGACTTGAAAGAGCTAGGATACTTGCCGCGGAAACCCTCAATGTGCTGGAATGCGGAGATGAAGGCCTCCTGAGTGGCATCCGAGGCCGAGGCCGGATCGCCCATGATGCGGTACGCCAGATTGTAAACCTGATCCTGGTACCCCAGCACGAGCTCATTGAAGGCATCCAAGTTCCCTCGCTGAGCGGCAGCGATGAGCCTGTCTTCGTCCATCTCTTTCAAGGTCATGGTCTGAGGGCCGCGTCTTTCACAAGGCGCTGCAATCAACGTCTACATACGTCGCCACACATTATCACATACGGCAGGTTTCGCGTCAATGACCGGCCTGCGGTTCACCCAGACAAACGGGGCTTCCCCTACTATTGTGACGGCGGGAGAACGGGGTACGTAATTCCTCCGTACGGGAATACGACGACCTCGGCGGCATTCGGAAGGCGCCTGCGGGCTAGCGCAAGAGCCTCGTCCATGCACTCGACGAAGGTGACGAAAGGAAGACTTGCCCTGACATCCGCGGGAATCGTTGGTGCGTAGACGAACAAGTTGGCATGCTGCATAGCCTGAAGTGCGAAGTAGAGGAAGAAGCGATCTTCCTCACCCAATCCCTTGATCCTTAATCGGGGCACCAGCCGCAGCAACAGAGGTGAGAGGAGTCTCAGTGCCCGTCGCCCCAGCGGAAGGTCGCTGTCGGCCAGACCGAAGACCCCCACTCCCTCAGTGGCTCTCACCAGGGTAATATGGACTCCGCCTCTGCGAGCAGCGCGGATCGTGTTAGCCAGAGCCTTCACGCCCTGACGGAGGTCCTGGTCCATAGGATGGGAATCAGTGATTACTACGTCGGCCAGAGCCGGGAGGTCGGCGCCATACATGCCGGCGCTGTCCCGCACGCCCTGGCGATGAGCCTCTATGGGATCTCCCGCCACGACCTGGGTGATATCCTGCTGGCTGTTCAGGACGGCATTGACGATGAACACGTCAGGTTCGAGCATCCGCCCGGCCTCCTCCAAATCGAGCCGCATAGGATTGTGCTCGATTGGCTGACCGACCATATTGAAGGTCTGCGGAGTGCAGTTGAGTGAGTGGTTGTCAGCGATCGTCTCTCGCCCGGCCACTCCAGGGATCAGGTTCTTGTATCCGCCGCCAAAGCTGGCGATGATGTGGGGCTCGATACACCCGATTGAGACGACGGCATCCGCTTGAGTAACTCTCCTGTTGACCAAGACCGGGGTTCCTCTTCGGGTTACCCCAAGGTTGTCTAATCGCTCTGTGTCGTCGCAGTCGTGATTCTCCCATCGCACTTTGTCCACTAGGTTGCCACCTAGTCGAGTCTCGATCTCGTCCCTTCGCATCGGGCGATGCACGCCCAGGGCGGTGACAAGAGTGATATCCTCCTCCCGCGCACCTCCGCGCTGCAATTCATCCAGGACCCCCGGAAGGATAAGATCGATTGGCGTGGGACGACTCAGGTCGTCGATCACCAGCGCGACCTTCATCCCCCCTTCGACCACGTCCCGCAGGCGGGCCGAGCCGATGGGCGACGCCAGCCTCCTGCGCACTTCTTCGACCGGATCCCCGACGCCTGGCCTCGACGAGGGCTCCAGCACACCGTTCAGGTACCAGCTACTCGGCAGCTCCAGCGTGACTTGTTCATCCCCCCAGGGAAGAGTTATCGCCTGCCTGCCCATCTTATCGCCCTTTGTCACTCACTCTCGTCTGGCCTCGCCTCGGTTCGGTGCCGCCGCGCGCGCGCACCGAGATTTCGGTCGAATCGACCGTTGTCAATTGGCCTCGCCCTCAACGACGAGTACTAGCTATCCCTCTCGCGATTCCCGACGACGTCGAACATCCTCTTCTTCAGCGCCTCGTATCCTGGCTGGGCGTAGAACGTCGCGGCAAGTTCACATTGACCGAACTGATCGCACTCTGCACAGAACAACAGTCCGCGTCCCTCACAACACGCGGCTATGGGACAGACGCGACCATCCTGGTAGTCACTTGGGAGCCAGCAACAGCGACACC
>JASFVD010000014.1:0-14906 GCA_050050015.1 Anaerolineae bacterium
CCAGGCAGCGTTGTGGTTCCGGTGGGGCATGGGGGTCTCCTATTGGGCTTGAGCAGGGGCTTTGACGAGTTGTTGGCGGCGAGACTGGTGGAGCGGCGACCGCGTCTCTTCGGCGTGCAGGCCGAGGCTTGCGCTCCGCTGGCGCAAGCGTGGGCGCAGGGCGCGACCGAGGTCGAGGCGGTTCAGGAAGGGAACACTGTAGCCGGTGGCGTGCGTATTGCGGACCCCCCATGGGGTCGTCAGGTCCTGGAGGGCGTACGGCGAAGTGGCGGTGGCTTCCTTGCTGTGTCCGACGAAGAGGTGATGAAGGCCCAGGACAAGCTCGCGCGGACCGGCTTCTACGTTGAACCCACCTCGGCCCTCGTCATTGCGGCTCTGGACAACATGAACGATGATGACGTCCTCGACCTGCACCCGCCGGTGGTACTGGTCCTTACCGGCAGCGGGTTCAAGAGCCCGCGCCGCTGAGCTGTGGTTGATCGATACCCCGTCCTGCTCTGCATAGCGTCGTCCTCCAGCCCAGGAACGAGCGTCTTGAGCTCCCTCCGCCAAGGCGCAAGTCAAAGGAACCACACTACTTCATGATCCATTCACAGCTGGAAGCGGAACGGTCCATGCTCCGTCACGGACTCGAGTATGACGCCGCAACACGCGTGCTGGATCGTGTCTCAGACGCTGGCGAGCCGTCCAAGCTGATGCTGCCGGCCGGAGACTACGGTCAACGGCCGCTCGAGGACTCGGACTACTGGCATGAGGTAGGCGATACCCTCTACAGCTTGCCGCCCTCGGCATTGGGCGTAGACGCGGGACTAGCCCTTGACAATACGCCAGCGAAGCACGAAAGACATCTGCGGGAACGTGGAGATCCAGGTTAGAGCGATGGTCGGTGAGCAAAGCGCCTTGGAGCTTGAAGAACTACAGGAGGCGTTGGGGCATCGCTTTGAGGATCCAACGTTGCTCCGCCGTGCCATTACTCATCCCTCATACGTCAACGAGCACCCTGAGGAGACATCCCGAGACAATCAGCGTCTCGAGTTCCTTGGGGACGCGGTGATCGATTTCATCGCAGCTGCCTGGGTCTACGATCGTTATGCTGGCTTCGCCGAGGGGCGGATGACACGGCTACGGGCTGCCTTGGTCCGCACGGAGACACTGGCGAGCTTTGCGAGGCAGGTAGGGGTGGGCGAGGCGCTACGGCTCGGCCGCGGTGAGGAGGAAGCTGGGGGACGTGAGAGGAAGGCCAACCTCTGTGATGCATTCGAAGCCGTCGTAGGGGCCGTGTACCTCGATGGCGGTATGCCGGCGGCCGCCAAGTTCGTGGAGCCGCTACTTGGTCCCGTGGCGAAGGCTACGTTGGAGAAGGCCGAGGATCAAGATGCCAAGAGCCGCCTTCAGGAGTGGAGTCAGGCCGAGCGCAAGGTTACTCCGACCTATCGTGTCGTGGCTGAGCGAGGACCAGATCACGCGAAGGTGTTCGAGGCGCAAGTTCTACTGGGTGACCAGGTCGTCGGTCAAGGCTCGGGGCGCAGCAAGCAGGCGGCCGAGCAGGATGCGGCGGAGGCGGCCTGGGAGTCGCTGGTGTGGACCACCGATTCCGGTTGGGACGCGTGAGGTCAACGGGCCGCGCCCCCAACGTGTCCGCTGAAGATCCTGTCTCCAAGCCCTCGGCAGGAGGCTAGATGCGCCGCTCCAAGTCGTAAAGGCAGCCATAGTTGCCGCATTCCTCGTTGAGATTCCCGCTCAGACGCATCGCCGACAGCTGAATGTCTCTCGGTTTGACGGGACTCCAGACCGGGGATCCGAGAAGCCAAGCCTTCGATGGCTGTGCTGCTTGCCTGAGATCATCCTGTCTTGATGCAGGCGCTCTCTTGCCAGTCGATGATCGTGGAGTAGAATATTCGTATGCGTGATCGAGAGGCGAAACGCCAAGAGAGAGGCCAGAAGGGCGGCAGTCCTTTCTTGCTCCGCGCGGTTGTTACAATTGGGCTGGTCTTCGTGTTTGCGTTGGTGATCCTCGTGCGCCGGCTTCCAGAGCCGGTATCGACGACCGCGAGGGCCACTGCAGCGGGTTCCGCTGCTGATGGAGCGGAGACAGCCACCAGCACCCCTGGGACCGACTGGGCGGCTACAGAGACGAAGGCGGCCGCCACGGCCACGTCTCAACCCATGACATCGCCCAGTCCGAGCTCTCAGCCCACGGCAACCGAGACTAGCACGCCTGAGTCAACGGCCACATCGATCCCGACGCAGACGAGCACCCCGCCGCTCATTTCCACGCCCACTTCAGCGACTCCGGCTCCGACGGCGACGGATGGCCTTAAGACCGCGTCGCTGGCGGGGCGCGTTGAGCAGGGCTATTACTTCAGTGAAGTGACAGGGCAGCAAGAATCTTACCGAATCTACCTGCCGCCGGGCTATGACCAGGGGGATCGTCGCTATCCGGTGCTCTACCTACTCCACGGCTGGCCGTACGACGAGACCCACTGGGACCTTCTTGGGATCGATGAGGAGGCCGACGCGCGGATTGTGGCTGGTCAGCTTCATCCTTTCATCATCGTGTTGCCCGGTGCCGACGATAGTGGGGTTTACGTCACGACAAGTGGCGGATCCGGATCGTTTGAGGAACAGCTGGTCAACGAGCTGATGCCGCATATCGACACAGCATTTCGGACTGTGCAGACGCGCGAGGCGCGTGCCATAGGGGGCATCTCGCGAGGTGGTGTGTGGTCGCTGGAGATCGCATTCAGCCACCCGGACGCTTATGGGATTGTCGGCGCGCACAGTCCGGCTCTATCTGCTAACCAGGCCCCCTCCGTCTTCGATCCCTTCACGCTCTTGAAGGAGCCTGGAGTGGAGGCTCTGCGTATCTATTTGAGCGTCGGCGACGCAGACTGGGCGCGCCCAGCGACGGTGGAGCTGCATCAGGCGCTGCAGGAGGGGGGAATCGCCAGCCAACTCGCCATCCATTCCGGAGCTCATCTCGATCAGCTGTGGCAGGAACACCTCGGCGAGTACCTCGCCTTCTATGCCGCAGGCTGGTGACGGGCACCAGCGTATTGCTGCGAGCCTGGCAGATGGGCACGAGTCTAGTGAGTATCAGTCGAAGTCAGAGTATGTCGCCTGATAGACGGCCAGGTGCTCCTGGATTAGCTTGACGTAGAGACGCGTCTCGCTCAGGGTGATCTGCTCTAGGAAGAGGTCGCGATCCTCTCCCGCGCGCTCCAGCCACCGTGCGGCATTGGACGGTCCCCCATTATAGGCCGCCAGTGCCACATCGATTCTGCCGTCAAAGCGGTCACGTTGCTTCGCCAAGTAGTGGGTGCCGAAGCGCAGACTGACGAAGGGGAGGTACAGATCTGGCGTGGAGTAGTCGGGCGGCCAGCCTAGTTCGGAGGCGATTTCCGCTCCCGTCGGAGGAATCACCTGCATTAGCCCGTGGGCGCTGGCCCTCGACGTGGCGAGGCTCTCGAATAGACTTTCTTGCCGTATGAGGCTGAAGATCAGGCGAGGCTCGAGACCAGTCCTCCGGGCGTTCTCCAGCACCAGGTTCTCGTAGTAGGGTGGGTAGGCCAGCCGGAGCACGAATGCAGGCGCTTCGACTGTATTCGTCACTGGGGACAGCCCAATCACGCGCCACGCGGCAAGGATCGAGGAGCGATAGAGGCCCAAGTCGCCGTATGCAAGGGCCAGCTGGTACTGATCGACAGCATTCGAGTAAGTCGCGGAGCGCAGTGCCTCCAACTCTGTCTTGGCTTGCTGGAAACGCCCCAGTCTCCACAGCTCTATTCCGCGCTTCAACCGGTCGTCGGAGGCCAAGCGGGGAGACAGCTCTTCCAAGCCCTCCCGGCTCTCCAGGCCCAGCCATTCGGCCAGCCATGCCTCTGCTAACTCCTGATCGTCGGCGCCGACCCGCGGCTGGGGGGCGGGAGACGGCGCGGCTGACAAGTCAGAGGCGATCTGAGCGGCACGCAGGCCGTAGTACTCGTCTGGCTCGGTCTCTATGGCCGCGTTCAGCGCCTCCCGAGCCGCTTCTGCCTCATTCTTGCGTAGGTGGAGCTTGCCAAGCCAGAGGAGGGCGGCAGGACGGTGTGTTGAGTCCGAGTAACCATCGGTCAGCCTCCTCCACGCGTTGGCAGCTCCCTCCAAGTCACCCAGCTGATAGAGCTGGAGTCCCGCGCGAAACAGGGCTTCGGGGGCCAGATCAGAACTCGGATATGCTGACTGGCAGTCGAGGTACGACAAAGCAGCAGTCTCCGTTGCTCCGGTCCGCTCCGCCAGCTGGGCGGCTTCCCAGAGCGCCTTTGGGGCCAGTGAGTGGGTGGGGGCCGCTTCAACGAATGCGCGGTAGATCCGTAGTGCCTCACTACTTTCGCCCTGGCCTGCGCGCAGCTTGGCGAGTTGCAGCCATGCGTCGCCCCACAGATGGTTTTCTGGGTGCGTGTCGATCAGTAGCTGGAACTCATTGGCTGCCAGGGCGACGCTGCCGGCCTCCAGAAAGGAGAGACCGGCATACCAGTGGGCATCTCCGGCATGTGTTTCGGGGTACGCCCGGATATAGCGATACAGCGCTTCCACGGCCTGCCCATATGCCTTTCCATAGTAGTCGACTTGGCCTCGCAGCAGATCATTCACCGGGCGTCCTGCCTGTACCAGTTTGACGAGGGAAAGGTAGGCGTGATCTTCCTCAGGGTACGTCTCGACGACGCGGCGGTGTCGCTCGTAGCCGCCGTCGATGTTGCCGGCGAGAAGCAGGGTCTCAGCTGCCTGGTGCTCAATCTGGGCCCGGTACGAAGGTTGCCGGGCAGTGCTGAGGATGGCGTTGTATTGGTCGACAGCGGCGCCGTGTTGACCTTGAGCGATGTGCGTCCAGGCCAGCTTCTCCCGTCCGTCGGCTTCGAAGGAACGATTCGGTGCCTCCTTGATGGCTCTCTCGTACGGAGCCATGGCGGCCGTGTAATCGCCAGCGGCGCGGAACGCATCTCCTAGTGACATGTTGACATACGGTGTTATGACGGTGCCGGCCTGGAGGTAGCTGCTGTAGGCCTCGGTGGCTGAGAGCGGCTGACCTACGCCAAGAAGGGCATCCGCCAGCAGGAAGGTGGCCTCGTGGGCATGCTCTGTCGCTGAGTGCTCAGTCAGGAGTTGTCGGAAAACGGCGGCAGCCTCAGAGTATGCCCGGTCCCGTAGATGGGCTTTTCCGAGGCCAAGCACTGCGTCAGCTGCTGTCTCTACGTCGAGATTGCGACCCCGAAGTTCGCGGTATGCCTGGACAGCGGTGCTGTAGTCCCCGTCGTGCAGGGCCTGCGAGGCGTCGGAGAGTAGCTCGGCTGGCGCCATCGTTGGCGTTGGGATTGGCGTCGGTGTCGCAGTGGGCATCGGCGTGGGTTGAGGGATTGCCTCCGTCGCGGCGGGCGTGTCGCTCGCACGCAGGGCGGGACCTCCAGGCAGTATCTCCCTCACTGGGCGCCAACAGCCGATGGCAGTCAGCGCCAGGAGCGCCAGGCCCAGGAGAGATCTTATCGGTCGAGGCATGCGGTGTATTATGACCGGTCGAGGGGCTTTGTCAACCTACACTAGCGGAGCAATCGGTCGCCTAGACAGAGCTTGTTCTTCCCCTTCCTTGAGGCGAGCAGATGCTTCGCGGTGTGCCGGTGTCCGTGAGTCCAGGTCGGGAGACTGATCTTACCCGGAGGTGCTGGCACTGCACGGGGTTCCGTGCAGCGGTCTAGGGGCGCGTTTGATCCTCTCAGTGCGTTTACTCATTGTCAAGTGGGGCCATTCATTGAGGTGCGTGCTAGTCATCGTCGCGGGCGCCCTCGGGCGCTGCCAGTGGTGGTAGCTACGGGGTGAATGATCCAATGCGCTGCAAGTTCCTGTGTTGACGGCGCGGGCAGCTGGCATACAATGGGTGGGCGGTTGGATTCGAGGGTGAGGAGGTTACGAGGTGATGGACGAGGAGACCCTGCGGGCCGAGATCGAAAGTTCGGCGAGATCCGTCGGCGCAAACCGAGTGATCTGCCTTGAAGATGTGCGCAAACTGGCGGAGGACTTTGGTTCCGTGCGAGGCGTCGAGAGGGCTGCGCTGGAACAGGGGGTGGTCCCCGCGCGCTACCTGCGGAATCTGGGTACGATAGGGATTGCTGGTCAACTCAAGCTCATGCGGGCGAGCGTGGCGATTGTAGGCCTGGGAGGTCTGGGGGGGTACGTGACTGAGGCGCTGGCAAGGATGGGGGTTGGCCGCTTGATCCTCATAGATGGGGATACCTTCGAGGAGAGTAATCTCAATCGGCAGCTTCTGAGCAGTGAGGGCGCGCTTGGAGCGGCCAAGGCTCGGTCTGCAGGACAGCGGGTTGCCGAGGTCAACAGGGCGGTGGCGACCATCTGCCACGCGGAAGCCCTGACGGGAGCCAACGCCTCGCGTCTTCTCAAGGGTGCCGATGTCGTCGTCGACGCCCTCGATCGCCTGCCGACGCGCCTGATTCTCCAGGACGCAGCGCGCGACATTGGCATTCCCATGGTGCACGGTAGCATTGGCGGTTTCCTTGGCGAAGTGATGACTATCTTACCTGGCGACCCCGGCCTACACACGCTCTACGGAGATGGTGCCGGGCTGCCTGAGCAGGGTTTGGAGGCGGAACTAGGCACGCCGGTAGGTACGCCTATGGCGGTGGCAGCCTGGGAAGCACAGGAGGTCGCTAAGATCCTCACAGGCAAGGGAGAACTGCTTCGAGGTCGACTGCTGGTCATCGATATGGAGTCGGCCACGTGTCAGACGCTGAACCTGGGTTGATGTCGCACCCTCAGGGGTTCGGGCAACTGCGGTTCCTGCCCGGCGACAGCGCCTGTGCAACTTCTATGCTGGCCACGGTGCCGAAGGATGCTGCGTAGAGCAACGTAAACGGCATCATGCCGTACCGTCCAGCGCTGAGGGCCGCGAATGTCGCCGCCACGGCATAGACGGCCAACACGCCTTCACCGATGACGCTGCGGTCGATGCTCAACCGGTACTTGCTCCCGAGCCAGCCTCCAGACCTACCCTCGACCTGGAACTTCGGCGTCCGAGCGAACGTGCCACCCCAGAGACGCAGGCCTCTCCAAATGGCAAGGGAATTGTTCCAGGCGATGCCGATCCCGACCAGGATCAGCAAAGGGAAAGTGAGAAGTCGTCTTCCCCAGTTCGAGTAGAGCGCTTGCTGGGAGATGGCATAGGTCAACGGGGGGCCGAGGCTCATCACGAGACCGATGTTGCCCAGGAAGGGTGGTGTGCCTCCAAGCAAGAGCAAAGGCAGAGTCGCCAGCAGGAGAATGATCATCAGAGCGTGGGCCAGGTAGCCGCTCAGATGCAGTAGCGCCATTCCCTTCTGGATCAGGCTCAGGCGTCGGCTGCGGCAGATCGGTCGAAGGAGCTTGCGCAGGGTCTGTACCGATCCCTGAGTCCAGCGGGCTTGCTGCCGCTTTAGGGCGGCGATTTGCGGCGGGAGTTCTGCCGGGGCATCGGTGTTCGGCAAGTACAGCGTCCTCCAACCGTTCAGCTGTGCGCGATAGCTGAGGTCGAGATCTTCTGAGAGCGTCGTTGAGTCCCATCCCCCGCTGTCCTCGATGCACGCCTTTCGCCATACGCCGGCCGTACCATTGAAGTTCATCAACAGACCGGAGCGATCTCGTCCCGTCTGCTCCACCACGAAGTGCCCGTCAAATGCCACCGCCTGCGCGCGCGTCAGCGGAGAGTAGTCGGCGTTCAGGTGCGACCAGCGCGTCTGCACCAGTCCCAGTGCTGGGCGGTCCAAGAAGTGCGGAATGGTCTTCAATAAGAAGTCAGGGCGAGGACGGAAGTCCGCATCGAAGACTGCTATGTATTCCCCGCGTGCCCTCTCCAGTCCCCACGACAAAGCACCGGCCTTAAAGCCTTCGCGTCCTGCTCGGCGCAGAACGGTGATATCCAGACCTCGCTGGTGATGGAAGGTAGCTCGCTCCCGAGCGAGCATTGTCGTCTCATCGGTTGAATCATCAAGAATCTGAATCTGGAGACGGTCGGCGGGGTAGTTGAGAGAGGCCACCGCATCGACCACGCGTTCGATGACGTGCCGTTCGTTGTAGACGGGCACCTGGACGGTAACGGTGGGAAGGCAGTCTGAATCGACTTGAGGCGCGGGGCGCGCCGTCCCACGGTGGCGAAGATAGAGGAAGACGAGGATAAACGCGTTGAGGCCGTATGTCGCCAGCCAGAGGGCTGTGCTCGTGTACAGTAGGGTGAATAGCGTCACGAGAGATCGAGGAGTTCGTAGGCGCGAAATGGAGCTTCTGGACCTGCTTTTCCTTCAAGATCGAGAGGCCGGGCGACGATCTGATTCTTCAGCCGCTCGTAGACCTGCGGTGTCAGCAGGATCTGCCCTGGCTCCGCCGCCGCTTGGAGGCGGTTTGCCAGGTTGACGCTGGGTCCTATGGCTGTGTAGTCCAGCCGCTGGGGGGTGCCGATATTCCCGACGAGTGCCTCGCCGACACTAAGGCCCATGCCGAATGTGAGACGGTGAGCCGGATCCAGTCGAGCGTGAAGCTCCTTCGTTGATTCCCTTATCTTGATCGCGGCTCGTGCTGCCCTCAGGACGTAGTTCTCCTGTGCCAGCGGTGCGTTGAAGAACGCGACTACGGCGTCCCCAACGAACTTGTCGAGCGTCCCGTCCTCGGCCATAATAGCCTCTGCTCCCAGACCGAGGTAGTCGTTAAGTGTCTCAACCAACCTTTCGGGCGGATGTCGGGAGCAGAAGTCGACGAAACCCCGCAAGTCGGCAAAGAGACAGGCAATCTCTCGCCGCACTCCTCCCAGTTCAAGCTCTTGAGGGTCGTCCGGCAATCTCTCGATGACGGCGGGAGACAGATAGCGCTGAAACAGGCGAAACCGCGACTCCAGCTTCCGTTGTCGAGTCACGTCCTCAAAGACGACTGTTATGCCCTTGGTGGGCTCGGTTCCCTGCCTGAGGGGCGACAGGGTCGCGCGCAGATTGACTACGTCTCCAGAGTGAAGCGGAAGATCGATCTCAAAAGGCCCCGTGGCCTTGCCTTGGGTTCTGGTCGTCTCCACCAGAGGCCTGAGTTCCATCTCGACATCCGGGCAGACGTCACACAGGGGGACTCCGGGGGCGGCATCTGGTGCCTGCAAGATTCTCGTCGCCGCTCGGTTAATCAGCGAGATCCGACCGTTCGCATCGAGCGATAGCACGCCGCTGGCCACGGAGGAGAAGACGCTGTCCATCAGCGACTTGGACTCGGCGATGCTCTCAAAGAGCCGCGCGTTCTGAATTGCTACGGCCGCGTAGTCCACCAACGTGGAGAGGAGAAGGATATCCTGTTTTGTGAAGACATCCTCCGGCCTGCGGCTAGAGAGGGTCAGCAATCCAATCACGCGATCCGGAGCTCGAACCGGGACATACAAGAGTGATTCGGCCGGGCATTCGGGCGTCAACTGGGCCTGATCACCCGTGACCAAGACAGGCTGACCGGTGCGGATTGCCCGACCAGCCGCAGTGCCGTCCAGCTGCTTCCTGAAACCGTCGACCAGCTCGTCTCTCAAGTTCTTACCGGTGTGGAGGTACAGTTCGCCACGGGCTTCGTCCCGGAGCAACAGCATACTCTCCTCTGCATCCGTCATGTGGAGGGCTATCTCGGTCAAGCGGTCGAGCACGACGTCCAGATCAAGGAGCGACGTGGTGAGACGCCCGATGACGTGCACGGCGTTGAGTTCCTGCTGATGGCGACTGAGTGTCTCTGTGGTCTCCGCCAACTTCTCCGCAAGTCTGTCTCGTTCCTCGCAAAGCCGGGCAGTCCGCAAGGCCCGTTGAATTGTCTCCTCCATCTCGGGTGGCTCGATGGGCCTGCTCACGTAGTCACAGGCTCCTGCCCGGAAAGCCCTCACGGCCTCGCCGGTGGACTCGCACGCAGTCGTCAATATCACGGGGACGCTCGGCACCTCCCGCTGCAGATTGCGGAGGACATCGAGCCAATTCGCGTCGTCGAGTTGCGCCGTCAGAAGGATGAGGTCTGGATCCCTCTCGACCGCCAGAGCGAGGCCCTGCGCCCCGGTCTCGGCTGCCACGAACTGTAGGTCACTGGTCCCATGCGCCAGCTGACGGAGCTCCTGCTGTTCTGGCTTGTCTGGGTCGATGACTAGGATAGTCGTCACGATCTCTCCCGACCTGGCTCTGCTACCTGATGACCTGGAATCTCTGCACTCGAACGTCGCAGGGACTATACATCGATCCGGGTGTCAAGTCAACCCTGCAGTTCCGATCAGTCCCAGTCTCAACCTTCCAGGTGACTGGACTAGAGCGCCGTGCTGGCTATGGCCGAGAAATGGGCGCCGCTACGACAAGTCTGCACGCCAGCTCGCAGATGCGGTCGAGCCGACTGAGCGGTTTGGTGATGCCCGTTCCGTCCTGTCAGGGGGCCCAGACCACCCGCCATAGACGGTGGTGCCTACAAGACTAGACGGCCTTTGTCGGGGCTTTGTCCGGGCAGGAAACGGACCAGATGGCGGACGATCCCGGCAGGCGCCAACAGCGAGCGCCGATCGGTCCATTCGGTGGCTGCGAGCACTGCACTGGAGGTCGCCACTGTTCCAAGCAGAGGACCGGTGCGCTTCATATCCAGCTGATTCTGGCTTCTCCCCACAACCGACGCACCAACTTGCGGGCTCAGAGCCGGGGCTTGCCCGGGGGCGGGATGGCACCAGAAGCCCTGAACGAGCCCACCTCCGGTCGGATGCGCCAGGCAAGTACCGGGCCTTCGTAGTCGATGGGCTCTACTTCTTGTTCAGTTGATGGATGATCCGCAGACCGTGGAGCGTCAGCCAGGGATCGACGACATCGATGACCTCGGTCTCCTCGGCGATGACTCCTGCCAGTCCGCCGGTGGCGACAACCCGAGTCTCGGGACCGAGTTCATCCTTGAAGCGCGTCACCATCCCCTCGACCAGACCGACGTAGCCGAACAGGAGCCCTGACTGCATAGCGTGAGGTGTGTTGCGACCGATTGCCGAGGGGGGACGACTCAACTCCACCCTGGGCAGCTTTGCCGTTCTCTCAAATAGTGCTTGGGCGGCTATGCCGATGCCGGGAGCGATGGCACCTCCCAGGTAGTCGCCATCTGCTGACACGGCGTCGAAGGTCGTTCCGGTCCCGAAGTCAACTACGCAAGCAGGTACACCGTAGAGAGCCTTCACGGCGGCAGCATCTACCACGCGGTCCGCTCCGACCTGCCGTGGGTCATCATACCGGATTCGGACGCCGGTCCGCACACCAGCGTCCACGAGCAGGGGCTCTGAACCGATGTAGCGCTGCGAGACCTCCTGGAATGCCTGGGCGAGCGGCGGGACGACGGAGGCGATGATCACTCCGGAGACGTCCTCTGGTTCGTAGCCCTGGTGAGAGAAGAGCTGAACCATCAACACGCCATATTCGTCAGGCGTCTTCTCGTGGATGGTACGAATCCGCCAACGAGGACCGAGCGCCTCTCCTTCGTACAGGCCGAAGGTGATATTCGTGTTTCCGATGTCCACGGTAAGAAGCATTTCTTCTCCTCTCAAGGCAGCTGGCTGACCATCACGATGACGAAGCCGGACGCAATCACGGTCAGGGCCGCGACCAAGTCCCATCTGGTCAGACGGAGTTGATGCAGGTGGGTTCGTCGTCGAGCGCCCTGGAATCCTCTTGCTTCCATAGCCCGCGCCAGCTCGTTCGCACGACGGAAGGCAGCGACGAAGATGGGCACAAACGTGGGCACCCAGCTCTTCACACGTCGCCAGGGAGCGCCGCTACGAAAATCAGCACCCCGGGCCCGCTGTGCCTTGGTGATCCTATCGACTTGGTCGAAGATCGTCGGAACGAAACTCAAGGCGATGGTCAGCACGACGGAGAGCTCACGTACCGGCACGCCGAGACGATCCAGGGGAGCCAGCAATGCTTCAACACCCTGGGTCAGTTGAGCTGGTGACGTCGTGAAGGTGAGCAAGGACGAGAGAACGACGAGCAGCGAAAGTCGGTAGATCTGCGTGGCTCCCAGCAACAACCCATCCGCCGTCACGGTGATGCCGCGCCACGCAATTAGGGATCTCCCTGGCGTCGTGAAGAGGTAGAAGAAGAACATGAAGAATCCCAGCCAGAACACAGTCCGGAGCGTTCGCAGCAGGGCCGACAGGGGAGCGTCGGAAAGAAACGCGATGACGGCGACAAGCGTTGCCAATAGAGCGCTGCTCAGGGCGCTGGGGGCGGCGAAGGGCAGAGCCATCAGCATCAGGGTTGCCCCCATCTTGACCCGCGGGTCTAGCTGGTGAATGGGGGAGTCGGCAGGGACGTGCATGCCCGGTAGCAGCAGGCTCACCGCGCGCCTCCGGCTGGGTCGCTGGTGGCTTCGTGTCGGGAGTGAGCTTCCGCGATCTCCTTCGCGACCTCCTCCGGGCCGAGCTTGTCTGTCTGAACGGCCCATCCTGCTCCGTGCAGCCTCTGGAGCAGCGCCACCGATGCCGGTGGGCTCATCCCAGCGGCCTCGAGGGAGTCTGTGTTGCCCAGCACGCTTCTTGTCGGACCATCGCTCATCACCTTGCCGTCCGACAGAAGGATGACCCGATCGACGAGCCGTGGCATAGTCTCAAGGTCGTGTGAGACCATGATCAACGTGTGGCCACTGTCCTCCCGCCACGCCGTCACGCAGTCGAGCAGGTCGCCACGTCCTTGAGGGTCGAGCCCGGCCGTGGGTTCATCCAGAATCAAGACGTCTGGTCGCATGGCTAGCACGCTGGCCAACGCGACCCTCCTCATTTCACCGCCGGACAGTGTAAACGGGGAACGAGCAGACAAGGCATCGGGTCTCAGGCCAACCAGTGCGAGTGCCCAGTTGACTCGATCCGACAGCTCTCTGCCTCTGATTCCAAGATTCCGTGGACCGAAACCTATCTCCCGGAAGACCGTGCGCTCGAAGATTTGTTCCTCTGAGTATTGAAAGGCGATTCCCAAGCGGCCCCTCCTGGTCCGAGCTGCTGAAGAGCGACCGTGGGCCGGCACGCCGTCGAGAAGGACCTGCCCAGAGGTGGGCTTGAGGAGTCCCGCCAGGTGTTGCATGAGCGTCGACTTCCCCGAGCCGGTCCGCCCCACGACGCCAATGCGCTCCCCAGGCGCGATTTGCAGGCTGACGTTGCTCAAGGCCCTCTGCTCCAAGGGCGAACCCGCGGCGTAGACGTGCGAGAGGTTCTCGACCTTTATCAGCATTGGGCTATCTGGTCGGCGTTTCAGGATCGGAGCGCCTCTTCAAGTTCGGCAACCGTGAGGGGGGTTGTCTCCAGCGGCAAGCCACTCCGGTGAAGGTGGTGGGCTATCTCAACGGCAATCGGGACGCACAGGCCTATGGCCTCGAGCCGGTCGGGTCGCCCGAAAACCTGTCTCGGCGGGCCGTCCATCACGATCAGGCCCTCATTCATTGTCACGATTCGTTCCGCCGTTGCCGCCTCCTCCATGGCCTGGGTGATCAGCACGATAGTCAGACCTTCTTGCCTGTTGAGCCTGTGAATCGTGTCCATCACTCGGCGGCGACCACCCGGATCTAGCATCGAGGTCGGCTCGTCAAGTACCAGGCACGCGGGTCGCGTGGCCAGTGCTCCTGCGATGGCGACAAGCTGCTTCTGCCCGCCGGATAGCAGCTGCGGCGGCGTGGAGCGGTAACCTTCGAGTTCCACGATTTCCAGGGCTTCGCCGACCCGCCGGCGAATCTCCGCTGGCGGGAGAGCCCAGTTCTCCGGACCGAAGGCCACGTCCTCCTCCACCGTGCTGGCGACAATCTGGTTCTCAGGGTTCTGGAAGACCATGCCCACGCGCCTGCGTATTTCCCAAAGATTGTCTGGGTCTCGGGTGGACAGTCCGTCTACGGAGACCTGTCCCGACGTGGGCAGAAGCAGGGCATTCAGGTGGTGGGTCAGAGTAGACTTGCCCGAGCCGTTGGCGCCAATGACCGCTACGAACTCCCCGTGCTCAATGGTCAGATTGATGCCTCTAAGGGCTATTATCCTCTGGCCACGATCGAGTCGGTAGATGTGCTCCAGGTCTTGGGCCTCAATGAAGGCAGACACGGTGTCGGGCCTCAGCCGGCTACGCTTGGCTGTCCTGGCCTTGCGAAGCGGCGACGTGACCTTGTCCCGCAGCCCTGAACGCGGCAATGGTCGGCACTGTGACCACCACAGCAAGAGCTGCCTCTATGGGGACGTTCATCGAGAAGACGGGCACCAGGAGCGCTGTGGGCAGTGTTCCGAGCCAGATCAGCAGCCCCATCACGCCGAACGTGTTGGTCAGCGTGCCGACCAGGCCAGCAATGCCAGCGGCCACCGCGGGCCAGCGTCGGAACGGACGATAGGCGTAGTATGCTAACACCCCTATCAAGACCCGTGGCAAGAAGGCAGCCGCCAGGGCGAGGGGGAGGTTTCCGCCGGCGAAGGTCATGAACGAGGCGCCGTACAGGTACCAAGATGATATGGCCAGGACCAGCCCCACCATGCCGCCGACAAGAGGCCCCGAGAGGAGGCCGGCAACAATCGCCGGCAGGTGGAGACTGGTTGCGGCCTCCGTGGGATTGGGCACAGGGATCAATCCCAGAGGTGTGAAAGCGAGAACGATAGCCAGGGCGCCAAAGACGCCAGCCACGGCGAGATCGTGGGTGCTGAGGCGCGCCTGCGCGGGCGACGGGTGGCGATCCATTCCCATGAAGCGTTTTCTCCTTATTGTGCTCGGCTGCGAGGATTATGTGAGCACGTCCGGGGGCAGTGAGGAGAAAACGACAGGACGACGTCCCAGCCAGTCAGCATGTAGGACGCGGTCCTTTCCTTCGCCGTCTCGGTCGCGCTTGCGATCCCAGCAGCACCAGGAAGCGGT
>JASFVD010000015.1:0-14906 GCA_050050015.1 Anaerolineae bacterium
CGCGAGGCCTCACTCTAGCGACACCTTCCACCTCTCCTGCCTGATAGCCATCGAGCGAGGCTTTAGGATCAGGATAGAAACGAAACTGGATTCGGTCTAGGTAGGGACGAGCCCGATAGTAGCGCGAGAACTGCTTCAAGACGATAGACGTGACCTCTCCCTGCTCGCTTTGGATCTCCTCAACCTGAAAGGGGCCGCTCCCGATCGGCGCCAGGTTGAATGAGGCTGTTGCGAGATCAACAGCGCCAATGCCAGCGACCTTGTGAGCGGGGAGGATTCCGACGGTGGTATAATCCAGGAACGGGGCATACGGCTCCTCAAGGGTGAACTGCACTGTAAGGCGATCAACCTTCTCTATGTCGACCATCCGCCAAACGTCAGCCCCGACGTCTGTCGGCCCTCGAAACTGGGGGTCCTGTATCAGCTTGAGAGTGAGAATGACGTCGTCCGCGGTGACCGGGGTCCCGTCATGCCAGTAGGCATTGGACCGCAGGTGGAAGGTATAGCTGAGACCGTCAGCGCCAATCTCCCAGCCGCTGGCCAAGTCAGGCTCAACCTTGCCGTCGTCGTCCAGACGCGTCAGACCGCTGAAGACCAGGGAAGAGAGATCCTGATCAGGAGGATTGAAACCGCTGAGCAGTGGGTTAAGCACGTGAGGCTCGCCGGCGATGGCCTCCACGTAGGTGCCACCGTGACCAGGCCGCAGCACGGTGGTATAGTTGACAGCCAGATAGGTGAGCAACAGCACCAACAGCACGACACCGAGCAGGATGAGCACCAGCTGCCAGCGAATGTGGCGTGTCACCCGCTAATCCTCCGCCGACGAGCCGGCAAGGCAAGTGGACCGGCTCTCAGAGAGCCGCGTATTCCGGCTCGGAGCGAAATGCGGGCAAGAACCGAAGATTGAATGGTAGATCCTGCCGATCATGTGGGGGATCAGCTGGTCAGAGATTGACGCAACACCGCCTCGGGAGTAAGCTGAGCCCCGAGGCGATCCAAACAGCAAGCGCGCTGGCCAACTAGCCAGTGAAGATGACGTTCAGCAGCGTGATGGCGAAAAACGCAACTGCGAGGCCAATGGTGATATTGAAGATGGTCCGCTCAAGTCCTCGGCGCTTCTGGAATATGGCGCTTGAGGAACCTCCAAATACGCTGCCCCCCAGGTCGCCACGACGCCCTTGGAGTAGAATGATGGCAACAAGCGCGACGCTGATTATGATCTGTGCGATGTCGAGGTACAATCCCATACTGACACTCCCCATTCTCAATTGTCAAAGATGTGCCGCACGACCGAGCACATCACCTTCACCCAGATTATAGCACGTTCCCGGGAACCCAGCAAGACACCCCGCGCTCAAGCCGGAAGGAAGAAGAAGGCCATTGCCAGGATTACATAGACGACCAGCAGCTGAGCACCCTCCATCCAATTCGATTCGCCGTCGAGAGCAACCAGGGCAGCAATCATTGCCGCGGCCGTCAAGGCGATGAGCTCAAACTGATTGAACACCAGATCCATGGGGTGACCCACCAACAGGCTGATGTACACCAACACAGGAGCGACGAAAAGAGCGATCTGAAGACTCGATCCTAGGGATATCTCCAAGCTAAGCTGCATGCGGTCCTTGGCCGCCATCTGTACTGCCACCAAGTGCTCCGCTACGTTGCCTACAATGGGGATGATCACGATGCCCAGGAAGAACTCGGTCCACCCAAGACGAGTCACGACGTGCTCCACCATGCCTACCAGCACCTCGCTCGACCAGACGATGAATCCCGTGGCAGCGAGGAGCACGATTCCTGCCCTCGCCAACGTCCATCTCGGCTCTGACGGGACGTGGACAGCCGGATGTGCACGATTACTTGCAGTGAACGAGTACACGAGCTCGACCACGTAAATGAACAGCATGGCTACAGCCACTCCCTCACTCAAGTATTCGACGGCAGCGTGATCCGGCTCAATGGCGTGGCTGAAAATGGACGGCACAGCCAAAGCGATGAGAGCCAAGATGAGCATCGTCGAGTCTATGCCCGCGTGGACACGGTCGAATTTCTGCTGACCGTTCCGCAACCCGCCCACCAGCAAGCTCAACCCCATCACTAGCAGCAGATTGCCCAAGATGGAGCCGGTGATTGACGCCTTGACAAGCTCCAGGAGCCCGGCTCGCAAGGCGAAGATGGTGATGATCAACTCGGCAGCATTGCCCAGGGTCGCATTCAGCAACCCACCAACCCTGGGACCGGTGCGAGCCGCCAGGTCCTCAGTCGCCTCCCCGATTAGCCCGGCGAGCGGCACCACTCCCAGCGCAGTTGCCGCAAATGTGAGAAGCGGCGGACCTCCGACGTAGTTGGAGACCAGACCGACAGGGACGAATAGCAAGAGTACGTACAGCAGGTTCATTGTGTCAGTCCTTACATTGCCTCTGTCAGTAGATCGGCCGGCATAGTGGGAGGCGCCACGATTCGGAGCGCCCCGGGCGACACGCGCACCTGAGTCGGGGTCTTTCCCAGGGGATCTCCGTCCACCTGGACGGGCATTGCCACGTCGGCCTCGATCTCGATCCGCTGAGCTTGCCGATGCACGATCTTGGGATCGTCCAAGTAGCGCTGCGAAAGAACTCTCAACAAGTGGCGGACAATGTAGCCGAAGCCGAGTCCCTCGAACACAAAGACATCCAAGAGACCATCGTCCAGTTTCGCGCCAGGCGCCACCTCCACAAGCCCCCCATATTGCTTGATGTTACTCACCATGACGAGCAGTGAGCGGCCCCGCACCACGTACCCATCCAGCGCGATCGTAGTCGGCACCCCCTTGAAGCCCTGGGCAACGAGCGTGGCAGCGATGAGATAGGGCAGCGCACCGAGTCGCTTGGTAGTCCTGTCCCGAGGCTCCATCTCCGTGGTCACCTGTGCATCGAGACCGGCGCTGGCCCAGCAGAGGAAGGCGTGTCCGTCCGCCACTCCCACATCGATAGTCCTGACGGACCCGGCCACCAGGCCGCGGGCCGCCTCACGGAGTCGCCACGGGTTCGCCAGCGTGTAAGTTGGAACCCGAAGCTCCTTGGCCCACAGGTTCCCCGTTCCCACTGGCAACACACCCAGCGCAGTCTCGCTGCCCATCAGGCCGTTAACAACCTCGTTGATGGTCCCATCGCCCCCGGCAACGATGACAGCATCGAGGCAATCCGCGGCCGCCTGACGTGCCATCCGGGCCGCGTCGCCAGGCTGCTCCGTCAAGCGCAACTCAACGGTCCATTCCTGTCGTTCAAAGAAGGAACACAGACGTTCCAGGTCAGACCGGACGTTGCGCGGGCCAGCTGTGGGGTTGTAGATCAGGCGGGCATCCATGATGGCGAAAATTATAGCACAGCTCTCGCTTTTTGAAACGGCTCAACCTCCAATTGCTCATCCACTAGACTATGCTATAATCCCAGCCGCCTCGATGCTGCCAGCGTGGCGGGGAGCGACACCCTCGGCAGCGCCCGACTGGTCAATGATGTGAGCAAGGAGCTCGTATGCGTGTCCTGATGGTCTCCAAGGCTTGTCTGGTGGGTGCCTACCAACGCAAGCTTGAGGAGATTGCCCGGTTTCCTGACGTCGAACTGATGGCTGTGGTGCCTCCGTCCTGGCGCGACGGCAGCCGATCGACGCACCTGGAGCGCGCACACACAGCGGGGTATGAACTCGTCGTCGAGCGCATCTTCTTCAACGGCAGCTTCCACTTCCACGTCTATCCCTACCTTGGACATCGTCTACGCTCATTCGCTCCGGATGTGGTCCATATCGACGAGGAGCCCTACAACTTGGCGACTGCCCACGCCCTCTGGCTGGCCAAGAAGAACGATGCCAGAGCACTCTGGTTCTCCTGGCAGAATCTGAATCGAACGTACCCTCTTCCGTTCCGTCTTGTTGAGAGGTACAACCTCCAGAACGCCGACCACGCCATCGCCGGCAGCGATGGCGCAGCGACGGTGTGGCGTGACAAGGGATACGAAGGGCCGATGGCGGTGATTCCTCAGTTCGGGGTCGACCCGGACATTTTCGCTCCGAAGAGCTCCTCCAACATCAACCGACCCGAGATTCGTCGCGATCCGGCCCGGGGTTTCAAGATAGGATACGTGGGTCGGCTAGTGCCGGAGAAGGGTGTCGATCTACTACTGGACGCTGCTGCCGAGCTGGAGGGTATGTGGCGCCTGCACATACTGGGAGAAGGAATTGAGAGAGAGTCCCTGAAGGCCCGGGCTCGCAGACTGGGATTGACGGCGAGCGTCACGTTCGAGGGTTGGCTACCTTCGATCCGTATGCCCGCGTTCTACCGCCAGCTGGATGCTCTGGTGCTTCCCTCGCGCTCCCAGGCCAACTGGATTGAGCAGTTCGGCCGCGTCCTGATTGAGGCCATGGCTTGTGGCGTGCCCGTCGTCGGGTCGGATTGCGGCGAAATACCAGAGGTCATAGCTGACGCCGGGTTCGTCTTCCCCGAGGGTGACGCAGCCGCTCTGCGAGAATGTCTGGCTCGATTGATGCGAGACCCCAGGACCGCATCGGACTACGCAGCACGGGGGCGCGAAAGGGTGTTGAGCCACTTCACTCAAGAGATCATAGCGAGGAGGACAGTAGGCGTCTATCGAGGAATGACCGAATCCTAGCGCGAACAACGGCATCGTTTCGAGGTTCTGGCCTCGCACTGATCTGACCAAGTCGGAGCACCCGCGTACCTGTCCCCCCACCTTGCAGAGAGGAGCATAGATGTTCAATTCGATCGAGGAAGCTCGTAGCTACGTGGAAGCTAACGACATCCAGATGGTCGACCTCAAGTTCACCGACCTATGGGGACGGTGGCACCATCTGACGGTCCCCGAGAACCGGTTCACGCCTGCCCTGATGGACGCCGGCGTCGGCTTCGATGGGTCCGCCGTTGGTCTGAAATCCGTCAAGGCTGGCGACATGGTTCTCGTGCCCGACCTTTCCACCGGCTTCGTCGACCCCTTCTGCGAGGCGCCGACACTGAGTTTCATATGCACGACTCTGGAAGCCGACACGAAGGAAATCTTCGACAATGATCCACGGAACGTCGCCCACCGCGCGGAACAGTATCTCGTCGACACTGACGTCGGCGACAGGAGCCGGTGGGGACCCGAGTTCGAGTTCTACATCTTCGACAGCGTGGCCTACGAGAATGAGATGAACCGCGCTGGCTACAGCGTGGAGTCGAGCGAGGCGACGTGGCGCAGCGGAGTGGCGGGCCACGGACACTACATCCCGCTGCACGGCGGCTACCACGCCATACCCCCAAAGGACGCACTTCACAACTTGCGCAGCGAGATGAGTCTACGTCTGCAGTCAATGGGTGTTCCAGTGAAATACCATCACCACGAGGTGGGCGGGCCTGGTCAGTGCGAGATCGAGACTCCACTGATGGGTCTTATGGATGCTGGTGACGCGACTATGATCGTCAAGTATGTAACCAAGATGACGGCTTGCCGACGCGGTCACACCGCTACATTCATGCCCAAGCCGATCTATGGCGAGGCAGGATCGGGTATGCACTTCCACCAGCAGCTTTTCCAGGGAAGCGAGAACGTGTTTTACGATCCCGATGGTTACGGCCTGATGAGCGACACGGCCCTCCACTACATTGGTGGCCTCCTTGACCACGGCCCGGCTCTTCTAGGCCTGACAAGCCCCAGCACGAACTCCTACCGGCGTCTGGTGCCGGGCTATGAGGCTCCGGTCAACGCGTTCTTCTCTGTCGGCAATCGTAGCGCCGCAGTCCGGATCCCGCGCTACGCGACAGAGCCGGACGAGGCCCGGATTGAGTTCCGCCCGCCCGACGCCACCTGCAACGTCTATCTGGCATTGGCAGCGCAACTTCTGGCAGGTCTCGATGGGGTACGCCGCGAGATCGATCCCACAGAAGCTGGATTCGGGCCCATCGACGCCGACATATTCTCCTGGTCTGACCAGAAACGGGCTGAGATTAAACCGCTGCCGAGCTCGCTGAAGAGGTCCTTGGAAGCTTTGCAGGAAGATCACGACTTCCTTCTGGTCGGCGAGGTCTTCACCGAGAACCTGCTCGAGCGATGGATCGCCTTCAAGAAGGAACAGGAATACTACCAGGTCCGCAATCGTCCTCACCCATACGAGATGGAGCTGTACTTCGACGCGTAGGACGCTCCGCTTAGCCATACCCTCGTACACTGTCCCATAAGGCATTCCTCGAACTGATGACAAGAACAACAAGACCAGTCCGTGCCGCGTGGGCTCCCTGTGACCCGTATGCGGCAGGCCCGGAGACTGGGGGATAAGGCCTCTGTCCGCCCAGGAAGTCTTTGACACGAACCCTCTCTGCGGCTATAATCGCTGTGGATGGCGCGGTGCGATGCGTCCCTCAGGCGCAGTCAGTAACCGCCACAGGCGTAACCCCCGGGCGTCTCGATTCCGCTACCCTCATGCGGTCATAGACGCCACACAGGGCTGGAGCGATCACGGAGGAGATCACGTTGACGATTAGATTCGGAACGGACGGTTGGCGCGCCGTCATATCGGACACGTTTACTTTCGCAAACCTTCGACTCGTGGCACAGGCCATCGCCGACTATGTGCTGGAGGAGGGGAACAAGCAGTCAGAGGTAGTAATTGGCTTCGACACCCGATTCCTCTCGGACCGCTACGCAGCGGAAGTCGCCCGCGTCCTAGCAGGGAATGGAATTGTGGCGCACTTGACTCGAGCTGATGCGCCTTCCCCTGCCATCTCGTACGCGGTCCTGCACAAGAAAGCTACTGCCGGCGTGATGATCACCGCCAGCCACAACGCACCTCGCTACAATGGTCTGAAGCTGAAGGCCGATTTCGGAGGAGCTGCCCTGCCGGAGCAGGCGGAGCACGTCGAGGCCTTCTTGACCCGCAACCAGGAGCGGGCTCGGTGGCCAAACGTCATGGACTACGGCACGGCCACCGACCAGAACCTCATCCGTCGGTTTGATCCCGCCTGGGCCTACTATGAGCATCTGGGCACATTGATCGATTTGGACCTCATATCCAGCAGCGAACTCCGAGTCGTTGCCGATGCAATGTACGGATCGGGACGAAAGTGCATCGCGGACATGCTCGCTCGTACCCGCTGTCGCGTCGTCGAAATCCGTGGCGAGATGAACCCTGGGTTTGGAGGTATTCATCCAGAGCCAGTGGATCGCTACTTGAGCGCCCTCGCGGCCGCCATCCAGGCGCATCACGCGGACGTGGGGCTGGCAACTGACGGGGACGGCGACCGCATTGGCTCGATGGACGCGCTCGGGAACTTCGTCGATCCACACCACATCTTCAGCTTGGCACTCCAGTACCTGGTGGAGGGGAGAGGATGGCGTGGCACCGTCGTGAAGAGCATCTCGACCACGCGAATGGTCGATCGGTTGGCCTCCAGGTATGGACTTCCAGTCGTGGAGACACCGGTGGGCTTCAATCACATCGCTGACCAGATGCTGAGCGACGACGTGCTAATCGGCGGTGAGGAGTCCGGCGGCTTGAGCATCAAAGGCCACATCCCGGAAGGGGACGGGGTACTCATGGGCCTGTTGCTTCTGGAGATCATTGCCAGCGCAGAGTGCCCTCTTCACGAACTCGTCGAATCGGTGCAGAATCTTGTCGGACCAGCATACTACGCGCGCCGCGACATGCCCCTGCGCACACCTGTCGCCAAGGGAAAGATGGTAGAGCGGCTGACGGACGACGCCCCAAGTAGGCTGGCCGGAGAGAGGATCACCAACGTTGACACGCTGGACGGCGTGAAGTATCTGCTGGCCGATGACTCCTGGCTTCTCATTCGACCTTCAGGAACGGAGCCGGTACTGCGTGTATACGCCGAGGGTAGGGATCCCGGGATGGTGGACACGCTGCTGGCATATGGGGAGCAGGTAGCCAGGGGGAACAAGGGTAAGGACGAGGGCTAGATCTCTATGATGATCCGCAGTTGCCGCTTGCACTCAGACACTGTTTGTCTCCGATGATGACTCCCTACTTCTTGGCGATCGAAGGACCGATCGGCGTAGGGAAGACAACGCTGGCCCGTCTTCTGAAGCCGCGCTTCAAGGCAAACCTGCTATTGGAGGCATTCGAGGAGAACCCATTTCTCTCCAACTTCTATAGCGACCGCGCCCGCTACGCCTTCCAGACACAGATGTTCTTCTTGTTGAGCCGCTACCGGCAGCAGCAAGAGATTCCATCCTTGGTGGCTGGGGAGCCCCTCATTGGCGACTATACGTTCGGAAAGGACGCTCTTTTCGCCCGCCTGAACCTGGAGGGGGACGAGCTTGAGATGTACCGGCGGCTGTACACTGTCCTGGCAGATCGCGTCGTGCTCCCCGACTTGGTGATCTACCTCCAGGCCGACACGGACGCGCTGATGGCTCGCATAGCGGCTCGCGATAGGCCCTATGAGCGGGAGATGGATCGCGAGTACATGAGCAGGGTCGCAGCGGCCTATGAGAAGCACTTCTCCAACTATACGTCTACTCCACTGTTGACTATAGACACCAATGACCTCAACTACGTACGCGACTCCAGTGCCCTTGCCTTTGTCGAAGGGAGGGTAAGACGCGCTTTGGGCATAGGCGCCTATCAGCAATCGTTGCCGAAGCTTGAGGAACTGGGCCGGGCACAGATCCAGCCCCCTCCCCGAGAGCGTGTCAGTCAGGCGCCCGGAGAGAACATCGTAACCGATTTCCTAGCCGCTAATGAGGCGATGGGCCGACTGGGAGCATTGCTCGCTGAAAAAGGGGAGGTCACCTCAGAGAAGCAGCTCTCTCGATTGAAGATGGCCCTCCGCCAGGTGATGGGGCGACTGTCCGCAGTGCAGGACTCTCTCGGCGGCGACCAAGACCACCGACTTTGAACCGCAACGTTGACATCATCGGATCCTGAAATGACCAAGCTAGTAGTCACAAGCAAGTAGCGGAGAACCTGTGGGAATCTCCAGCATTGTCAGGATCATGGCTACTTCGGCCTTCACATCGCTGCAGCGGTGCCTGAGTCCGGCGAGTATCGCAACGATCAGGGCTGCAACTTGGCGGATTCTGACGGCCGACTGAACTATCCTTGGGAAGGGCTATGAAACGTTTCGTTGCCATTGCAGGCAACATCGGCGTTGGGAAATCCACGCTGACGGAGCTGCTGAGCCACCGACTGGGCTGGGAACCGTTCTTTGAGGCTGTCAACGACAATCCCTACCTGTCCGATTTCTACGAGAATATGGAGCGATGGAGCTTCCACTCCCAGATATACTTTCTGTCACGTCGTCTCCGCCATCACTGGCAGCTACTTCAACGCGCCAATTCTGTAGTGCAGGACCGAACCGTGTATGAGGACGCCGAGATCTTCGCCCACAACCTCTATCGACAGGGATCGATGGAGGAACGAGATTACCGAAGCTACTGCGAACTCTACGATGTCGTCACAACAGTGCTTCCTCCCCCAGATCTGATCGTCTACCTGCGGGCATCTGTTCCCACCTTGCAGCAGAGGATCCAGAAACGGGGCCGCTCCTACGAACAGACAATCTCACCGGGCTATCTGGAACAGCTCAACAACCTCTACGAGGCCTGGATCCAAGACTTTTCGCTCTGTCCTGTGCTTACGGTGCCGTCTGATGCGCTAGACTTCGTGACAAACGACAAACACCTCGATATGATCACGGGGAAAGTCCTGGAGAAGCTCCACGGTCAGGAGGAGGTGGTGTTTGAGGACCTATGACAGAGAGTAATCATTCTCCGAGCACCGACCGGATCCGGCATCTCGAGTCGAAGGTGCGCGAATTGTCCTTCCTCCACGAGACGAGCCAGCTTCTATCAGCGACACTTGACCCAGACAGCGTCCTCCGCTCGTTGATGACCCAGGTAAGGGACTACTTCCAGGTGCAAGCAGTCTCGGTTGCCCTTCTCGATGAGGAGAGTAATGAACTCATATTCCGAGTGGCGGTTGGAGAGGCGTCCGACGAGGTGACCGGTCTGCGCCTGCCAGTGGACAAGGGAATTGCCGGATGGGTCACGCGAGAGGGCAAGTCCGTCTGTATGTCGAACGTGGCCGAAGACAGTCGCTTCTATCCGGGCATAGACGAGCAGACCGGTTTTCGGACTAGGGCGGTGCTGGCCGTTCCGATCAACAAAGGGGATCGCACGATTGGCGCGATTGAGGCCCTCAACCCTGCCGCTGACGTGTTCGATGAGCAAGCCCTACGAGTGCTGAGGAGAGTGGCCGACCAGGCAGCCCTGGCGATTGACAACGCCGAACTCTACAAGCGCGCTCGCCGGGCCGAACTCCGCTACGAAAGGCTTTTTCACAGCAGCCCAGTGCCGATCGTCGTCATGGGCTTCGACGCCGAGATCTTGGACGTGAATCAGAAGGCGGTGGATCTGACGGGACGATCGGAGGCCGACCTCATCGGGTCCTACTGGTGCGACCTGATCGGAGAAGCGCAGACCTCGTTCGAGGAGGACTTCGGCGACCTTCCCGAGAATGGACTTGTCAGCAGCGAGATGAAGATCCCCTCTCCCAGCGGTGAACGGACCCTCAGGGTGCGAATGACGGCAATCGATTACGGGGGGAGGCGAGCGATTCAATGGATCGGTTACGACATAACCGAGTTAGCGGAACTGGAACGCATGAGAGACGACCTGATGCACATGATCGTCCACGATCTTCAGAACCCTTTAAGCAATATCGTGGGCAGCCTGCAGATGATGGAACAAGCACTGCGTGAGCAGGATGGCGCTCCACCCATGATGGACGTGCTGCGGGTGGCCATGCGGAGCAGTAGCCGCCTCAAGCGCCTGATAAGCTCCTTGCTGGACCTCCGGCAGCTGGAGGAGGGAAAGGCAGACCTCGACAGAATCCTGGTGTCACCCGGCTTGCTGGCCCGAGAGGCGATTGAATTCGTGCAGCCAATCATGAACAAGAAACAGCAGAGATTGAGCGTCGATATTCCTCCAGATCTACCTCAGATAAGCGTGGACCGGGACATGTTGACGCGAGTTCTCACGAACCTCTTGGACAATGCCGCAAAGTTTACGTCAACGTATGGGGAAATCGGTCTTGCCATCTGGCAGGAAGAGGAAGGCGTCGTGTTCCAGGTATCCGACAACGGTCCCGGGATATCACCGGACGAGCAGGACCGCATTTTCGAGCGCTTCACCCGGTTGGAGAGGACCAGACGAACCAAGGGCACTGGCCTTGGGCTCCCCTTTTGCAGACTGGCCGTAGAGGCGCATGGCGGCACCATCTGGGTGAATAGCACACCCGGCGAGGGTAGCCAGTTCACATTTAGGCTGCCTCTGGAGGCAGAGTGACGGAGCGGTTGTACTACACCGACCCTTACAAGACGCGTTTCGCGACCCGAGTCATCGAAGAGCTTACCTGGAGCGGCGATGCCGCGGTGATACTTGACAAAACGGCCTTCTATCCGGCGTCCGGCGGGCAACCGGCTGACACGGGCACGCTGGGCACCGCGACTGTCTTGGACGTCATCGAACGTGAGAGCGACGGCGACATCATTCACGTCCTCTCAGACCCGGTTCATGTGGCTGAGGTCACCGGCGAGGTATTCTGGCCGAGGCGCTTCGACCATATGCAGCAACATACTGGTCAGCACATCCTCTCAGCGGCGTTCGAGAAGACGCTGGACGCCGCCACGGTTGGCTTCCATATGGGTGCAGAATCCACGACGATCGACGTGGACGTGCCGGATCTAGATATGGATCGTGTGCTGCCCATCGAAACGCTGGTCAATCACGTCGTCTGGGACGATCGGACCGTGGGCATACGTCTTGTGGACGGTCGCGCATTGGAGGAGGCATTCCCGGAGTCTCCTCCTGATCTGGAGGGGCCAATCCGCTTGGTGGAGATCGCCGGAGCCCATGGTGCACCCGATAGTCCTTACGACCTCAATCCGTGCGGCGGTACACACGTAGGTCGCACGGGCGAGGTCGGGCTGATCAAGATCACCGGCCTTGAGCACCGTGGGCGCGAGACCCGAGTCGAGTTTGTGTGCGGAGGACGCGCGCTGCGCGACTACGAAGCTAAGCGGCGCATCACGTCGGATCTGGTAAGCTTGCTGACGGTCGGCGCGTCGGAGCTGGTTGAAGCTGTCGAACGAATACAGGAGGAAGCAAAGGCACTACGACACTCTGAACGTGACCTCCGACAGAGGTTGCTGGACATGGAGAGTGCTCAGCTGGTGCAGGCGGCGCATCCTCGTGGACCGTATCGCATCGTGGGACAAGTATGGGCACAGCGCAGCCCGCAAGAGCTGCAGATCCTGGCCCGAAAACTAGCGGAACACGGCGACGTGATCGCTCTGCTGTTCAGCGTCAGTGACCGCGTGCATTTCTGCTTCGCGCGCGGTGAGACTGCGGGCGTGGACGTCAACGTACTCGTTCAGAAGGCATGTGCTCAATTGAACGGGAAGGGCGGCGGGAGACCGCAAGTCGCCCAAGGCAGTGCTCCAAGAGCTGATGTTGACCAAGTTATGCACGTACTCCGTGATCTGGAGGCCGCCGTGAGTGAAGACACCGTTGAGCGAGTGACGCACGATGGAGAGAGCGGCTGACCATATCGTGCATCCGGGCACCCTCGACGCCCGTCTTGCCAATAGCCCTCGCCCGAAGAAAGCAGACACATCCATTCAGGGAAGTCCAGGAAAATCCAATGCAACAGATCGCATCCAACGTCTACGTCACTGACCAGTATGCCTACGTGACAGTCGGCTGCATTGTCGGACCAAGAGGCGTTGTCGCTGTGGACGTGCCCACTCTGCCCGGACACGCTCTCGCTTGGCGGCAGCAGATACTGGCTCTTGCGGAAGGTCCCATCGTCTACACAGTCCTCACGGACTCACATCCTCACAGGCTGCTCTGCGCCTCCCTGCTCGGCGCCCCAATTGTGGCATCGAGAGCCGCCTACGAACAGGCGGCCGACTGCAGCCGGGGGTTCTGGAGGAATGTGGTGAAGAGGCTGAAGCGGAGTCACCCACAGCAGGCGGATGCCCTGAAAGGCATTGCTCCATCCCTGCCCAGGCTCCTATTCAACGACAGCCTGATGCTGCATCGGGGCGGTGCGGAGGTAACCCTGGAACCAATCGCTGGCGCCGCCCCAGGGAGCAGTTATGTCAGGCCGAAGGACGTAGAGGTCGCGTTTCTGGGCGATACGCTGGTCTACGACAGGCCCCCCGTCATGGATCAGTGCCCGGACACCAAAGCCTGGCTGGACACCCTGACTTGGCTTAGGCGTCCGCACCTCTCAAATATCGCTTTCGTACCGGGACGCGGCCCGGTTGGCGACCAGTCGGCGACAGAGCCACTGAGTGAGTACATACGCCTGGCGCGGCGCCGAATGCGGTCTCTCCACAGGAGTGAGGAATCCCGCGACAACGTTGCCGACTTCGTGGATGAGCTTCTCTCCGTCTTCCCTCTCTCAGAGGAGGAGCGCACCCAGTACCGACGCAGGGCGCGAAACGGCCTCAAGAGGGTCTACGACGAACTCTCCTCGAACCAAGACGGTGGGTAAGCTCTACATCCCTTCGAAGGCTCGCACTTCCCTAGACCACATCCGCCGAGACCTGGATCACGCGGAGCGCTCTATCACCCACCTAGACGACTCTGCCTCAGAGCCGCTACACCTGCTTCATCTATTCGACCGTATCGAGAACGGTCTCAACGACCTCGTAGAGGAAGGAGTGGACGTGCGCGTCGAGAAGACGCGCTTCGAGGCTATGCAGCGGAAGCTGCGGCACCGACAGGCCCTCCTGCTGAATCAAGCGGGCCGTGCCCTGGAAGAGGAGCGAGAGAAGCTAGTACCGGCACGTTCCCATTGGTGGTGGTTTGTGGACAAGATGGTCGCCAGGAACCGCCGGCGACGATGGGTACGCCTTGCTGGAGCCGCGGCGACTGTCTTCGTCCTCGTCATCGCGGCGTGGCAAGGCTATATGCAATTCCCTGCACCTCCTCCGGAGATGCGGAAGGCGCTCCGGCACAAGGAAGCGGGCCAATCCGAGGCGGTGGAGGGAAACCTCCGGGCAGCGCTATCGGACATGGATGTGACCACGAGGCTGAAGCCAGAGGATGCCGAAGCGTGGCTCTGGAAGGGGGTGCTGCACGAACAGTTGGGAGAGAAGGCGGCCGCGAACGAGGCCTTCGCCGTGGCACGGACTCTCTACAACACCGGTTTCGACTTCGTGCTCGATCGAGGTCGGGTCCGCCTACAGACGGGGGATTCGGAGCGGGCCAAGACCGATGCCCAATCTGCCGTCGCTATGGACGGAGCGTCAGGCTGGGGCTACTATCTCCGGGCGAGCATAGCGGCCAGCGAAGGCAACTATGACTCCGCCTTGTCCGATCTGCAGAAAGCCGCCGAGCTTGCTCGCGAGGCTGACGATGGGCGGCTCCAGGCGATCGCCGGTATGCAGCGAGCCCAGCTCATGAAGTTGCAGTCCGTGCCCAGCCCAGACTAGCCCGAATCAGGAGAGAAACGCGGCTGTCAGCGACTTTCGGCAAGGGACACGTCGATGCCAATGCCAATTGCGGAGGAGCGGATGGAGCACGTCCGTCGCGTGAAGGCTCGTTACGAGGTCAAGCTCATGGGAAAAGCCAACGTCGTTGGCGTGGGCATTGGGCTACGAACAGGGCGCGGCAGTCGTCAAGAGGAGTGGATGATCATCGTCTCGGTGACGCACAAAGTGCCTCGCTCCGAGCTCGACGCCGAGGACGTCGTCCCAGCGGAACTGGACGGTGTGCCTGTCGACATTCAGGAATTAGGCGGGCTTCGTCCCCACGAGCCGGCGCAAGCTGAGCGAACCTCGCCGGCGACTACAGGCGGGAACGGGCAGCGTCAGGGATATGCTGATGACCCGGGCCAGCTTGAGGCTC
>JASFVD010000016.1:0-14506 GCA_050050015.1 Anaerolineae bacterium
CAACCTCCTCACTCAGGCGGCCGCGGCTCTGGAGGACCGACAACTTCAGCAGGGCATTTTCAGTGCCTTAGAGCGGATCATGCCTGAGATTGAGGACATTCAGAGGCGCCGCGGTAGGATCCACTACGTGGGGGATGAAGCCTTGTCTGACTTCAGCCTAGTCGAGTCTGGTGAGTTCCGGGAATGGGTGCGCGACGCACTCAAGCACTACTGGGGAGGCCCCAAACTGACCACGAGCCCCTTGATGGCCCTGCAGGTAGTCGAGCGTGCGACCCGGGAGCAGGATGGGAACGCCATGAGGGGGCTTCGCTCTGTCCTCCGCGAGGCAATTGAGCGCCTCCGTCCAGAGGGGGAGCGAAAGATGACTGCGCCTGCATGGCTCCTGTTCAACATCCTCGACCTGAAGTTGCTGCAGGGGCACAAGGTTCGAGAGGTGGCGAAACGATTGGCGATGAGTGAGTCCAATCTCTATCGAAAGCAGCGCGTCGCGATCAAGGCAGCAGCCCAGATGCTGGCCGAGATGGAGCGGGAGGAGCGGAGGAACCAAGAGGCTGACAGAGCGGCTCGATAGGGGTGACATGCGGCAGCGCCAGGATAACCTGTTGTAGAGACGTTTGGAGTGTTGAGACGCAGAGAGTGTGGGAGACATCGCTAGGAGGATAAGATGGGACAGAGAAGGGAATGGATCCCTCCCAGCGCGCCGCTGAGTGAGGAGTACTGGCGAGCATTGCTGCGCGATGGGGAGGGCGGTAGCGCGGCCCCCACCGCCAGCCAAGCTGACATCTGGGAAGACCGAACGCCAAGCGCGGAAGAGACGCACGCACAGTCGGCCGATTCGATTGACGTTGAAGACACTTGGGCGAAAGCGCAGAACTTGATGGCCCAAGGAGAGGTGATGGAGCTGCCCGTCGTCGGCCATAACCGCGGTGGACTCCTCGTCGGATGGAATGGTCTGCAGGGGTTCGTCCCGGCCTCTCATCTCCTGGACTTGCCCCCCTCTACAGACGAGGAGGAGCGCCAGAAAGAGCTAAGGCATTATGTTGGCAGCAGGCTGTCGCTCAAGATCATAGAGCTGGATCCGGACAATAGTCGCTTTGTCTTGTCAGAGCGAGCTACGCAGGTGGAGCACAAGGAGAGCGCGGATCTCCTCCGCGAGCTTGAGCCGGGTGACGTCCGCAAGGGGCGCGTCACCAATCTCTGTTCCTTCGGGGCTTTCGTTGATCTCGGTGGATTCGAGGGACTGGTTCACATCTCAGAGTTGTCTTGGGGACGAGTGGGACATCCCAGCGACGTTCTTGCCCCTGGTCAAGACGTCGATGTCTATGTGCTCAATGTGGAGCCCGAGCGCGAACGGGTGGGCCTCAGCATCAAGCGCCTCCAGCCCAATCCCTGGCAGTCAGTCGAGGAGCGCTACTCAGTTGGGGATACCGTGGAAGGAACCGTGACTCACGTGGTGGACTTCGGCGCCTTCGTCCAGTTGGAGGAAGGCCTTGAAGGGCTAATCCACGTCTCGGAGCTCGAGTCGGGCAGGTCGTGCGATCCCCACGACGTACTGGATCCCAACGATGTCGTCACGGTCGAGGTACTGTCCATTGACAGTAGCCGACGCCGCATGGGATTGAGGCTTGAACACGCCCAATCTGGGGCCAGCCCGTCACCAGATGACGAATCAGATGCCGGAACCGGGCCATCGGGAGAATAACACGCCATGCGGAGGAAACGTAGCAGCCCGCAGCTGGCATCCACCTTTAGCAGCCCTCTGCTCCAGCAGATATTGGCGCTCCTTGTCATTGCCCTCGGGGCCATCACCCTGCTGGCGGCGCTGGGTGTAACAGAAGGGCGCTGGGCCAGTGCTTGGGTTGGGCTGTTACGCCGGTTCGTAGGCTGGGGCACCTATCCCTTCGGGGCATCGCTCATTCTTGCCGGCCTGCTCTGGCTTCAGTACGTGCTGGGACAGCCCATCCACTGGCGATGGCGCCCCTTTATTGGTGCCGAGCTGGTGTTTTTCAGCCTGTTGGGACTGACGCATGCCCTTCTCGGCCGCGGCGACCCCTGGGCCTGGATTGCCAGCGATTGGGGAGGCGGAGCGGTCGGTTGGGGGCTCTCGATTCTTCTGTCGACGTACCTCGGCTGGCTGCCGACCATCTTGACCCTCGCAGCGTTCTCCGTCCTTGGGCTGGGGCTGGCCTTTGATGTAACGCCAAGCGACCTGAAGCAGAGCCTGCGAGTCGTGCAGGGTGGCATTGCCGCGTATCGAGCCCGGCGCGTCAGAGCCCAGCGGCAGCGAGAGACTCTCACTCCTGGGGACTCGTCGAGGGAAAGTGAAACCCGCGCGTCCGAGGCGGAGCAACCCTCCGATCGAACTGGATCGCCTGGGTCAAAAACAGCCCGGGGCCTCCGCTCAAAGCAAGAAGCAGCGTCAGGCGCGAGTGGATCCTCGCTGCCCTCACTCCGCCTGCTGGACCCGTCCGAAGGGCCACCGCTGACGGACAAGCAGATTCGTCATAAGTCACGGATCATCAAGGAGACCTTGGCTCAGTTCGGCCTGCCGGTGGAGGTGGTGGAAGTGCGCATGGGTCCGGCGGTCACACAGTTTGGCGTCGAGCCCGGCTTTGTTGAGCGCCCAAGATCGGGTGAGCGAAAGGTTCGCGTAAGGCAGATCGCCCAGCGAACGGACGACCTGGCGTTGGCACTGGCCACGCCTCGCTTACGTGTAGAAGCACCAGTTCCCGGACGACCGTTTGTCGGTATAGAGGTGCCCAACGAGGACATACAGGTCGTCGGAGTTCGCGACGTCATGGAATCGGAGGCATTCCAACGCCTGGACTCGCCTCTCGCGATCCCCTTGGGTCACGATGTAGCCGGTCAGGCAGTCGCGGCGGATCTCAGCACGATGCCTCACCTTCTCATCGGTGGGACCACCGGCTCCGGCAAGTCCGTATGCATCAAGTCGATCGCCACGTGCCTCGTCTGCGAAAATACGCCTGACGAGCTGCGTCTGGTCATGATCGATCCCAAGATGGTGGAGCTGGTCCGCTTCAACGGGCTTCCTCACCTCTACGGTGAGGTGGAGGTGGATCTGGAGCGCGTCGTCAAAGTGCTCCGCTGGGTGGCGCTGGAGATGGATGAGCGGTACAAGCGATTCGCGGACGCGTCAGCCCGCCACCTGGATGACTTCAACCAGAAGATGGCGAAGAGGGACAAGCCAGCCCTGCCCCGGATTGTCGTCCTTATAGACGAGCTGGCTGACCTGATGATGTTGGCTCCTGAGGCCGTAGAGCAGCTCCTGTGCCGCATAGCCCAGATGGGCCGCGCCACGGGCATCCACCTCGTCGTGGCGACTCAGCGGCCGAGTACGGACGTGGTGACCGGGCTGATCAAGGCCAACTTCCCGGCGCGCATCGCTTTCGCTACCGCCAGCCAGGTCGATTCTCGTGTCATCCTCGACATGCAGGGCGCGGAGACGCTTCTGGGCGATGGCGACATGCTCTATCTGGCATCTGACGCCGGCCACCCGAAGCGTGTGCAGGGATGTTACGTCTCCGCTGATGAATTGGACCGCGTCATCGCCTTCTGGCGCAAAGAGACCGGTCCGGTCGACGAGAAGAGTCCATGGAAGCAGATGATGCCGTCCCAAGACTCCGAACCATCGGACCAAAGCGACTTTGAGGCAGACTACGTCGACGAGGACATGCTCCAACGAGCCATCTCCGTCGTGAAGAAACGCGGTAGCGCATCGGCCTCTCTGCTACAACGACGACTCCACATCGGCTATCCGCGTGCAGCGCGCCTGATGGAAGTGATGGCCGAGATGGACATCATCGGCCCGCCGGTAGGCGGGGGACGCCGACGAGACGTGCTACTCGAGGAGGAAGAGGACGAAGAAGCAGGCGAGGATGCGTCCGAAGACTCGTCCTGACTCATCCGAAGATCACCTCGACGGCGACTATCGGCTAAGAAGGCTGTAGCCACGCTAGTACAGTTCCAGTCCTCCCTGTGAACCTAGTTATTGTCGAGTCGCCGACCAAGGCAAGGACTTTGCGAAGTCTGCTCGGTCGCGAATATCGGGTCCTGGCTACCATGGGCCACATCCGCGATCTGCCCCCGAAGGAACTGGGCGTCGATGTCCACTCCAACTTCCGACCGACCTACTGGTACCGCCGCGGCGGCAAGAAACGGGCCCGCCGCCTGAAGGATGCCGCTCGCAAATCAGCGGCCGTGTACCTGGCCACCGATCCTGACCGAGAGGGTGCAGCCATTGCCTGGCACGTCGTAGAGGCCATCAAGCCTGCGCTTCGTGGCAAGGCTGTCCGCCGCATCACTTTCCACGAGATCACACCGGAGGCGGTGCAGTCCGCCGTTGCTTCCCCTGGCCCCCTCGACATGAACCTGGTAGAGGCCCAGCAGGCACGACGCATTCTGGATCGCCTAGTAGGCTACCAGGTCAGCCCCGTGCTGTGGAAAGCCATCGATGGCCCACGAGGTCTGTCGGCCGGTCGAGTGCAGACTGTGGCACTCAGGCTGATCGTCGAACGTGATCGGCACATTGAGGGCTTCGACCCCGAGGAATACTGGCTGCTCGACATCGCGCTCTCCAAGATCACTGATCAAGACCTACGCTTTCGGGCCCGACTGGTGGCGATAGAGGGTGACAGGGCCGACCTCAGGACGCAGGAGGTCGTCACCTCCATCATCGATCGGATTCAGAGCGCCGACTTCCGAGTGCTGAAGGTCGACCGGAAGCGCAAGCGTCGCCGCCCTTATCCTCCGTATACCACCAGCACGCTGCAGAGAGACGCTGCTCACAAGCTTCACTGGGGAAGCAGCAAGACGATGAGGGTGGCTCAGCAGTTGTACGAGGGGGTCAGTTTGCCAGCTGAGGGTACGGTCGGATTGATCACCTACATGCGAACCGATTCTACCCACGTGGCGGAACCTGCCCAGCAGGAGGCGCGGGAGATCATTGCTCAGTACTGGGGCGAGAGGTGCCTGCCCGCCAGGCCACCTCGCTACCAGACCAAGTCGAAGGTCGCTCAGGAGGCCCACGAGGCGATCCGGCCCACATCGTCCCGGAGAGTGCCTTCGGAGATGCGGGAGCACCTCACACCGGACCAGTCGTCCCTGTACGAATGGATCTGGCGACGCTTCATTGCCAGTCAGATGAAATCCGCCGTCTACAACGATACCACAGTTGACGTGGTCTGCTCCAGAGGAGGCGATGATCTTCCCTATCTCTTCCGCGCCAGCGGGCGCGAGCTCCAGTTCGAGGGATTCATGGAGGTACACCCGGTTCGCTGGTCGCAGAAATCGAGCTACAAGCTGGGCGCCGCCAACCAAGATCTTCCGCCGCTGACCACCGAGGAGCCGTTGATCCTTCAAGACCTACTCCACGAACAGCGATTCACAGAGCCCCCCTCCCACTTCACGGAGCCTAGCCTCATCAAGGAGCTGGAGAGGCGCGGCATCGGCCGTCCCAGCACCTACGTAAGCATCATACGCACCCTTTTCAAGCGGAAGTACGTTGCGCGTGGCGGAAAGTCGATCCTCGCTCAGCCCCTTGGCATCGTGGTCTGTGATTTCTTGGTCAAGCACTTCCCCGAGCTCTTCGCAGTCGACTTCACGGCCGACATGGAGGAGGATCTGGACCGCATCGCCCGTGGAGAACGGCCCTGGCTTGATGTGCTCCGCGAGTTCTACGACCATTTCGAACCAACGCTCGCGGCAGCGCGGCAGGCGGCTCGACAGGAGACCAGGACAGTGCCCACTGTGGAGACCAAGGGGCGAGCCACGGACAAAGCGTGTCCCCAATGTGCTGGCGACGTGGTAATCCGCGAGGGGAAGTACGGTGAATTCAGGGCCTGCTCGAACTTCCCGCGCTGCACGTGGACCTCTCCCCTGAAGGAAGAAAAGGACAGCGCAACCCAGGACAAAGGCTCGGCGGAGCCCTGTCCCGAGTGTGGCGGCTCCGTAGTGACTCGCGACGGGAAGTACGGACGGTTTCGGTCGTGTTCGAATTACCCTGAATGCGAGTGGAGCGCCCCTTTGGTTGTGGGAACCTGCCCCAAGTGCGATGGTCGTCTGATAGAGCGAAGGGCACGGGGCCAGACCGGGAAGATGGGCGTTTTCTGGGGTTGCTCGAACTACCCTGACTGCCGATACCGCCAGACACCTAACCGTCCGGAGGAGGAAGAGCGGACACCGACATGACGCAGGCAGTCGAGCTCCCGCTTGATATCGAGTCGGCAAGCTCGCGAGCGGTTGAGGATGCGCTATGCCAACCGGCGTCGCGGTCTGAGCGCGCCATCCTTCACCTCGACCTGGACGCGTTCTACGCCGCGGTCGAGACGCTCGAGAATCCCGACCTAGAGGGGAGACCAATCCTCATCGGCGGACGTCCCGAGAGCAGAGGAGTTGTAGCCACAGCCTCCTACGCCGCGCGCGAGTACGGAGTCCACTCCGCCATGCCGATGGCCCACGCCCTCCGGCTCTGCCCGCAGGCTGTCGTGCTCACACCTCGGTTCGACGTCTACCGGGTCTACTCCCGAAGAGTGATGTCCATCGTGGAGGAGGGTGCGCCGCTGGTTGAGATAGTCAGCATTGACGAGGCCTACCTCGATCTGACCGACGATGTAGACGAATGGCTGGAAGCCGTCGAGGCCGCGCATCGGCTTCAGGAGAGGGTGAGGGGCGACGTTGGGCTCTCCGCCTCGATAGGCGTGGCGACCAACAAGCTTGTGGCGAAGGTGGCCTCGGACTATGACAAGCCTGGGGGCCTGACGGTGGTGCAGCCCGGAGGCGAGGCAACCTTCCTCGCGCCATTGCCCGTGCGCGCGATCTGGGGCGTGGGACCAGTCACAGAAGAGAAACTGGCCCGGATGGGGGTGTCGACCGCAGGGGATCTGGCTCGCATACCCCCACACAGGCTGGAGGCCCACTTTGGCGATCATGGGGCTGCAATGGCTCGGCGTGCCAGAGGCCTCGACGGGCGTCCGGTTTCGACTGAGCACGAGCGTAAGTCAGTGAGCCGCGAGACAACGTTCAGCCGGGATCTCCGCGAACTGAACCACTTGAAGCAGCAGTTGTGGAGGCTAAGCCAGAGCGTCGCACGAAGATTGGAGCGGGCAGGGATGGTAGCGGGCACCATCACCATCAAGCTTCGCTACCAGGACTTCGAAACGTTGAACCGGCAGATGACCTTGGATGTCCCGACGGACGAGGAAATACGCATCTACCGAGCTGCACTCGTCCTTCTAGACCAGACGTGGGATCGGGGACGGCCGGTGCGCCTTCTAGGGGTGGGAGGCGACTGCCTGTCACAACCGACGGGACAGCTACCGCTCTTCTGAGGAAGGTCTCGCAGCTTCGCCCCGCTCCTTAGCCATCGTTCGCTTGCCAGGGCCAGCGGCCCTGGATCTCCACCTCCAACGCGAAACTGAGGAACGTCCGTATCGCCACGATGGCCCCCAGGATGCCAACGTTGCGAAACGTGGGATCGACGGCCACCGTGCCAATGATGTCAGCGGCCACGAGGAACTCCAAGCCCAACAGAATCGCCTGGCCCAGCCGTTCCCTATAGCGTCGATACGCCCTTGGAAACCTACGCTCCTGAATCCACTCCCTGACGAACACGGCGCTCGCCAGTGCAGCCCCCACCACGATGATCCCGATTCCCACGGTCTCGATCCCCTTGGCCACTCCGTGCGCGATCGGGCTGAGGAAGGTAGGTGGCTCCAGACCAGAGTCGACGTTCGATCCACCGTCGGGCCTTGACGAGCATCCCACGACTACGAGCAACAAGAGCATTGCTGCCGCCAAGCGCTGCAACGTTTGACTCTCCATAGGTGACTCCCGATCTGATCGTGGACCTGACAGTGCTCCGCCGACGGGGAAGAGGCACGCACCGGGCAACTTTGTCGGCAGATACCTGATGCCGTACTTTACCATGACCCTCCAGGAATTCAATATGGAGACAGGGCCAGCGCCCCGAGTCGTAGTCGGTGATCCGCCGCGATACTCTTGACTTCTTTGGTCCCTGTACTATGCTATGGACATCCGTTCTGTCACGGCACAGATATTCCAGAAGGCGGAGAAGGATGAAACAATCGGATCGACCGATGGCCGAGGGCATTCTGTTCACGGACCAGTATCAGCTCACCATGGCTCAACTGTACTATCGGATGGGACTTCACGAGAAGCAGGTGCAATTCGATCACTTCTTCCGTGACTATCCCTCCTACGATGGCCACAAGGCCGGCTATTGTATCTGCGCGGGCCTGGAATGGCTGCTCGATTGGATGGATCAGGCCAAATTTGAGGATGAGGAGATCGACTACCTTCGCAGTCAGACCGGACGAACCGGGGAACAGCTATTCAAGGACGACTTCCTAGATTGGCTGCGAGACAATGGCTCGTTCGATGGGCTTACCATGCGGGCGACTCCCGAGGGCCGCGTCGTCCATCCAAACGTCCCCTTGACGGTCGTTCAAGGCCCGCTGGCAATGGCTCAGATTCTCGAGACCTCACTTCTCAACCATCTGAACTACCAGACGCTCATTGCCACGAAGGCGTCCAGGATCCACAGCAGCACGCGAGGGCAACTGCTCCTGGAGTTCGGACTCCGTCGCGCCCATGGCAAGGGGGCCAACGCTGGAGCCCGAGCGGCTCTGATCGGCGGAGCTGACTTCACCTCGAACGTGGGAGCCTCTGCGGTACTTGGGTACCCTCCCAAGGGCACGCACGCTCACAGCATGGTGCAGGTTTTCCTGGGATTGGGCGAAGGCGAGCTAGCAGCGTTTCAGGCCTACGCTGACATCTACCCCGATGACTGTCTGCTCCTGGTCGACACCATAGATACGCTGGAAAGCGGCATTCCCAACGCGATCAAGGTCTTCGAGAACCTGCGGCGCGAAGGGCACGAGCCCATAGGAATCCGCCTCGATTCCGGAGACCTGGCGTACCTCAGCATCCAGGCCGCCAAAATGCTAAACGACGCTGGGTTCCCCGATACGTCGATTGTCCTATCGAGCAACCTGGACGAGTTGCACATCTGGCAGATCATCACGCAGATCCAACAGGAGGCCAGCCGGTATGGACTCGACCCACAACATCTGATCGGAAGACTTGTATATGGGGTGGGGACACGCTTGATCACTTCGTGGGGCGAACCAGCTCTGGGTGGCGTCTACAAGCTGGTCGCGGTGCGCGACCGGGGCAACTGGATCCCGGCAATCAAGATATCCGAGTCGCCAGCCAAGACACCCAACCCCGGTCACAAGCACGTCTGGCGCATCTACGACAAACGAGGGAAAGCAACTGCCGATCTGCTCAGCCTCGACGACGAAGATCCAAGAGAGATGGACGAGGTGAAGCTGCATCACCCAACGGAGCACGCCGTCCAGCGCACCCTGGGGAGGCATGAGATTGAGGCAATCGAGTCCCTTCTCGTAGACGTACTCGATGAAGGCAAGCTGGTGTACGATCTCCCATCCTTGGAGGAGATGCGAGAGCAGCGCCGGGCCGACATCCAGCGCCTGGACCCGGGCGTCAAGCGGCTCATCAACCCTCACGTCCATCACGTCTCACTGACAGAGCGTCTGTGGAAGCTGAAACAGGAACTGATCGCTTCAGCCTTGACGAACAGTCCTGTGCCGCAGGATTAATGATTCCGTAACGCATGAGAAACCCACGGCGCTTCCCCGCTGAAGTATACTTGACCCAGAGTGCCTGGGAGCTAACCGTCCCGCCCCGGTTGGTTTCCAGGTACTTATTTTGCCCCTCCCGGTACCAGATTCCGCGTCTTGCTGACCGCTCCGGTGTCTGCTAGCATTCCTGGCGATGACTGATCATCTCCAGGGTTCAGTGGAACGCGTCACCTACTACAACGAGGAGAACGGTTACTCCGTCATCCGGCTCAACGTCGAGGGACACTCCAACCTAGTAACCGTGGTAGGCAACCTGCCCGAGGTTCAGCCGGGTGAGAGCCTCCGTCTCGAGGGCAGCTGGACGAAGCATCCTCAGTATGGCCGTCAGTTCAAGGCTGAGTGGTGCCAGCAGATCCTGCCTGCAACAGTCGAGGGCCTCAAGGCCTACCTGGGTTCCGGCATGATCAAGGGGGTCGGGCCGGTCACGGCCAAGCGCATCGTACAGCGCTTCGGAGTTGACACGCTTCGTGTGCTCGACGAGAAACCTGAGCGGCTGCGCGAAGCGCTGGGAGTGGGACCAAAGCGAGCTGCCGCAATTGCCCAGGCCTGGGACGAGCAGATGCAGATCCGTGAAGTGATGATGTTCCTGCAAAGCCATGGCGTTTCCACCAACTTGGCCGTCAAGATCTACAAGGCCTATGGCGACGACGCCCTAGGGGTCGTACAGGAAGATCCCTACCGGATGGCCCGTGATATCTGGGGCGTGGGATTCAAGACCGCCGACAAGGTGGCTCAGGATCTTGGCCTGCCCCACGACGCCCCTTCCCGCGTGCAGGCCGGCGTCGCCTATGCGCTGAGTCAGCTGGCAGATGAGGGTCACGTCTACGCACCAGAGGGAAGACTGGTGTCCGAGGCTTCGCCACTTCTGGAAGTCGAGCCCAACCTCATCAGAGACGCCATCAGAGCGCTCGACGCCGAGGATGTACTAAGGAGGGAGACGCTCCGCTACAGTGACCTTCACAGCCTTGGGGATGCGGGGGATGGTGCGCCTGACGACACCCAGATTCGTGAGGAGCAGGCTGTCTACCTTGCACCCTTCTACTATGGCGAAGTGGGGGTAACCAATCGGCTCCGGGACCTTCTGGACGACCCAAGCACCCGACTGGCACCGTTCCGCAGCGTGGACTGGGCCTCGCTTCTGCGGCAGATCACTCGTCACGGGGCACTTGACCTCTCCTCCGAGCAGCGCAGGGCGGTGGGGACAGCGCTGACAAACAAAGTGACTGTTCTGACGGGCGGTCCCGGGACCGGCAAGACGGTCACGGTGCGCACGGTCATCGCCGCATTGGAGGCGTTCCATCGCAGCTACGCCCTCTGTGCTCCCACGGGCCGCGCTGCCAAGCGCCTCTCCGAGGCCACCGACCGGCCGGCCAAGACCGTTCATCGCTTGCTGGAGTACTCGCCGCAGCGCGGTTTTCAGCGCAATGAGGAGAAGCCCCTGGACGTTGACTGCCTCATTGTGGACGAGGCTTCTATGCTTGACTTACTGCTGACGAATCACCTGCTGAAGGCTGTGGATTCGGCAGCTCACGTTCTCTTCGTAGGTGACGTGGATCAGCTTCCCTCCGTGGGAGCCGGCGACGTGCTCCGTGACATCATCGCCTCGGAGCGTGTCGCCTTGGTGAAGCTAACCAAGATCTTCCGCCAGGCAGCGAACAGCGGCATCGTAGTCAATGCCCACCGCATCAACCGGGGTGAGTTTCCGATTCTCAACGAATTCGAGGATTTCTACTACTTCTCGAAGGCGGATCCCGTTGAGGCAGCTGCACTGCTGGTTGACATCGTGAAGCACCGCATTCCGCGCAACTTCGGGCTCGATGCACTGGATGACGTGCAGGTGATGGCTCCAATGTATCGCGGGGCCTGTGGCGTCTCCAATCTCAACGAGATCCTCCAGGAAGCCCTCAATCCACCGTCACCCCGCAAGCAGGAAAAGCGCGTGGGCGGCCGCATCTTTCGCGTCGGGGACAAGGTCATGCAGACGCGAAACAACTACGATAAGGACGTCTACAACGGCGACATCGGGAGGGTGGCGGGCATCGACTCGAGAGACCAGACCATGACTGTCCGGACCGACGAAGGCTCGGGGGAGAGCCGTTTAGTACGGTACGATTGGACTGAACTAGACGAACTGGAGCATGCCTTTGCCATCTCAGTCCACAAGAGCCAAGGGAGCGAGTATACCGCTGTCGTGCTCCCCATCCTGACACAGCACTACCTGCTCTTGCAGCGCAACCTGCTCTACACCGCGGTGACGAGAGCAAGGAAGCTAGTGGTTTTGGTTGGGACCCGCAAGGCGATCTGGATCGCCATAAAGAGCCACAAGGTGGCCGAGCGCCACTCCGGGTTGAGCGTGCGGCTACGCGACAGAGACTAACGCGGGGTATCGCAGACTCCTTCTGTGGGCCTGGCAGGCTCCTAGAGACGCGTTCCGTCCATTTTGCGCGAGCACATGCTCAGACGATGAAGGACAGACCTATCGGAGCTGACAATGCAGATAGATAAAGGCTACTCTCAGAAGTATGAAGAGGCTTTGCGGCTGGCCATCGTCGCTCATAGCCAGCAAACGCGTAAGGGGAATGGGCTCCCTTACGTAGTCCACCCCATTCACGTTTCAGTCATCCTGCTACGCTACGATTTCCCGACAGACGTGGCCATTGCGGGACTGCTCCACGACGTCGTGGAGGACCAGGGCTACGATCTGATCAAGATCGCTGATCAATTTGGGCACACAGTGGCGGAGATGGTAGAATCGCTCTCGGAGCGCAAGCGCAATGCTCGGGGCGAGAAACGGGCCTGGGTGGTGCGCAAACGCGAGTCATTGGAGCAGATGGAGACCGCCAGCAGAGAGGCTGTGGCAGTCAGGGCTGCAGACGCGCTCCACAACGCTGAGAGCTTTCTAGAGGACCTTGGACGAGAAGGTCACCAAGTGTGGCGTCACTTCAATCAAGGTCCTGACAAGCAGCTGGAGTACTACCGAGGAATCGTCGAGATCAGCGAGGACAGGCTAGGCCCCCATCCGCTCGTGGACGAGCTTGCAGAGGCCGTGCAGAGCCTCGCGAGGGCCATACGCAAAACAGACCAGTAGAAAGAAACCTGGCGCTGCACGAGGTGCCAGGCTCTCCCTTGGATGGACGTGACCGGGAACTCGCCAGTCCCCTACTAGGGACGTTCACCCAACGTCACCTGGACAGTCTGCTCCTGTCCATCACGGATGAACGTTACGTTGACTGTGTCTCCCACGCGGGTCTGTGTCTCCAGGTATACGGTCAAATCTTGATAGTCATCGATCGGCTGTCCGTTGAGGGCTTTGATGATGTCCCCGCCCAGTGGGACGCGGTAGCGACCAAGCCGCACCACGCGGTCGCCGCCGCGGATTCCAGCCTTGTCAGCGGGTCCAGCGCGCGCCACCTCCAGCACCAGCACGCCTTTGTCTACCGGCACGTCCATGCCGGCCGCCGCGAAAGCTCGAGAGCGCTCAGCGGTCAGTGAGATCGGCTCGATGCCCAACCAAGGATGCGGATAGCGACCACCGGCAATCAGTTCTGGCACGACGCGCCGTACCGTGTTGGCCGGCACGGCGAAGCCGACGCCGGCGTTTGCCTGACTGGGACTCACAATCTGAGAGTTGACGCCGATCACTCTCCCCTTCAGGTCGAGCAAGGGACCACCGGAGTTCCCGGGGTTGATGGCCGCGTCGGTCTGAATAACCTCACCGATAAAGTTGTTATCTGGCCCCTTGATGACGCGCCCCAGCGAGCTGATAACGCCGGCGGTCAGCGTCCGCTCCAGTCCAAAAGGATTGCCGATAGCGACGACGAACTGCCCCACACGAAGGTTGTCTGAGTCCCCAAGGAGGACTGGCTCCGGCAGGTTTTCCGCGTCAATGCGGATCACGGCCAAGTCATTCGTCGGATCCTCACCGACGATCTCCGCCGAGTACGTCTCGCCGTCAGCCAAGGTCACAGAGAGCTCCTCCGCGTCCTCTATCACATGGTAGTTGGTGACGATGTGGCCCTCTGCGTCGTAGATGAAGCCGGATCCAGTGCCTTCCTGTGGCACCGGGTTGAAGAAGAAATCGTAAGCATACGTGACGCTGGTGATGTTGACCACGGCCGAACCCGCTTGCATGTAGACTGTCTCTACCTGAGCCTCCAGCGCGTTGGTCGGTTGCTCTGACGCCGATGGCACCTCCGGGCTGACCACCGTCGGCGTCGGAGGCGGTGGCGTCGGCGTTGGCGTCGTCAGGAGCATCTGGCTGGAGAAGCTGCATCCCAAGGATACAGCTAGCAAAGGAAGTACAGCCGCTACGATGAGTATCTTGTCTCTCTTCATGTTCCGCTCAATCTCGACGTCTTGATGAGGAACATCTCACATCACATTAGGAATGGAGCCGCCTCTACAGCCGGGCCAACTCGGCCTGCAACTCCTCGATTCGACGTCGCATACACAAGATCACTTCTACGCCAGACAAGTTGATTCCCAATGCCATCAACCGGCGGACGCGGCGCAGCTCGGCAAGGTCTGGCTCGGTCAGCTCCCTCTCCATAAGGCCGACCTCGACACAGCGTCGCGCCACGTAGACCTCTACACCAGCCTTCCGGGCTGCCTTCTCAATGGTGATGGACGTCGCCTGTTCGCGCCTGTTCATCATCGACCTTCTCCTCCCCATCAAGACAGGCTGCGCAACTCCTCGAACAGCTCGCGCTGGCGCGGCGTCAGGTAGGTCGGGAGCCGCACGTTGACCTCCGCGTAGAGATCGCCGTGCTCCTCCGGATTCCGAAGCTTTGGCATACCCTTGCCCC